>NZ_JAFMOZ010000052.1:0-2232 GCF_019049615.1 Rahnella sp. BCC 1045
TCTTACTTTATCTAATATGCGATACTGGGTAAGTGACTTGTGCTTAATGTTGAACTCACCAGGGAAAACTGACACGACTTCAACATCGATCCCTTTTTTTATAAAATACGCAATTTGATTAATAATAAATGTCTCTGATGCCACTGGGAATTTATAGACAAAAAACGAAACCTTCATAAATAACGTCCTTTAAATAACAGCTGCAACAATACTAAACAATGACTGTTACTTTTCTATTGATATACTTTTAGAAGCATTTTTTATAGCATCTGCTGTTGATTTTTCACTCAAATCTCTATTAAGAATACCGAAATTATGTTCACGATAATTTTTATTATTCCCATCATTAATAAAATCGTACCACCATACACCTTTAATATAAGGTTTAGTTTTAGCCAGGAGGATATACTTATAGGCATAGTCAGCAATTTCTTGCTGTGTGAGAACAGGCTTTTTATCAGAAGTTGGGAAACCCATCTCAGTTATATACAAAGGTATAGGTGAAGTTCGCTTTGCCAACACCATCAGGTCCTGTTGAGTCTTATCAAGCATTTTTATATTGAATTCGGGGATTGAGGCTCTTTTACTTCCCCACGTATAAGGATGCACTGACAGGCCATCAATATAATCCAGGATGCCCAACTTGACGATTTCTTTACCCCATCGAATATCAATATAATCCATAGGGTTGAAAGAACCGGCGATGACAGTCGCCTGCGGATTTTCTTTTTTAATAACTTTTGAAACAACTTCCACTAACTTGACGTAGTTTTTGGCAGACTCATCATTATTAGCTCCAGGTTCTACCCTGTTGGACCATTCATTCCATATTTCAAAGACAGAAGCCTTACCTTTGAAATGCTCAACAGTCCATGCTGCATAGTTAGAGAAAGCAGAAACTTGCTCGTCAGTTATTGGCTTTCCTTTTCCATATAATTCGTTTCCATAATCTAGTATAACAACAGGATTAATTCCGTTTTGGTAAGCAATGTCGAGCACTTTTTCAGTTTTACTATTCGGTGCAGAATATTGTCCTTTTACCTTTTCCACAGAATCCCATTTATAATCTGTTCTTAAGGAATTTATATCATACTTCTTCATTAATGAAATAAATTCCTCAGGGGTACCATAGAAACCATCGGGGTGTACACCCACACCGACATTAAACGCCAAAGCTTGGTTTATTGATAGAAGAACAAAAGGTACAATTAGAGTGACATTCACGCCCCATCTCATTACCTTATTAATCATCGCGCCCACCTTTTTCTGAACTTTGGCAAATGTAATACATTAAATTTAACTATAATCATAGCTCAAAATGAATCGTATATTTATTTAAGGGGGTTTTCATTGTTAAATATTCTTTTAAAAGTAAATCGATTATGCGACATACAAATTCCAATTAACACCCAGTAATAAGGTCTCATAAAACTAGATTCAATTATAAGAACTATCATTGATATAAGTAATGAGAAGTAAATAACAGTTCCTTTAAACAACACGGCTTCATTAGCAAATAACAACCTATGATGCCATATCAACCATATAATCAGTGCCATCCAACCACATGTAGCCGCCATTTCGACGTAAAGATTGATCGCTGGAAGCCCGAAGGGATTTAAATACCACGGTAGGGAATTGTAAAATGGATAGGCACTTTTATTACTTAACGTATACTCGGTATAAGCACCAATCCCAACCCCCCAAAAATGTTCTAAGGCAACATGATAAGCCATTTCAACTCTGTACCATCTGTTACCCACACGGTCTTTCAAACCATCTAAAACATCACCCGACATAAAAACATTTCTAAAGGTAATAGCAATCAAATCATTGTTTGTTTTAGCATAAAAATAAAGACCCACGAAACCAATAAACATTATAAGTAAAGAAATTGATATTTTTAACATCTTGTTCTTTCCATGTAACGATATGACGCAGGTACCAATTAGGAAAACTAGAAGTAAATTAGCACTTTTGGTTGTATAAATTGCAACGATACATAAAAAAATATCAAAAAACTGTGCTTTGGGTATTTGTATTTTGTTTTCTTTTTGGAAAAAATTACATAAAACGATCACAACATATGGTATTAAAGCGATGGCGAAGTAAGAAGGTTCATAATAGAGAAAGTGCGCCCTGTCTTGCAAATGTGCGAAATAAAAAATTGCACCACAAACAATTTGAAAGCGGTAAGAGTTAAATAGCCCTTTCAAGGTAGCAGAATAATCA
>NZ_JAFMOZ010000051.1:0-1819 GCF_019049615.1 Rahnella sp. BCC 1045
ATCCTGTGTTGCGATTAATTTCCGAAGATATTGGGGAGGAAATTGAAAGTTATGAGGATTTATTTAAACATAGTAATTCAATTAGTGCGGAAAGCAGATTTAGGAAAATTAAACATAATATAGATTCAATTCCGACTAATAATGTCTTAGATAAAATTTCATTAATCAAATGGAATGCAATTTACACCTCATCCGTAGATGATTTGGCATTAAGTCGATTGAGAAATGAAGGCAGAATAACTAAGCCGATATGTAATAATAGCAAATACTCTTCTTATAGTAGAAGTGAATTATGCATACATTACCTTTTTGGATTGTATAGTAGGCACGACTCTTTAGAAAAAGTACCATCTAGTCGAATTGAATTATTAAAGAGGGCTAATGAATCTCAGTTAATGCTCAATACGTTGGCAGATTCTATGTCGCCTTTAGATACTCTGATTATTTCTGGTTGGAACCCTAAAACCGATCCAATTTCTAGTGAAACTCTATATCAAATAATATCAAAGTTTACTTCTGAGCAAGTTTATATTTTTGGAAAGGATGAGGTTTTTGAAGATGAATTAGTTGGCAGTTTGATCGAAGAGCGAAAACTCGTGAAATATGGAAGGACGCTGCCTGAATTCATTTCCCGAAATGAAGAGTATTTTTTGAGTTTATCCGAATATTCAGATGAACTTGATTCATTTATTAGAATAAACGATAAACCTCTAGAGATTCCTTCAAGAATTCGTAGATTATTGAATAATCATGGTGAAATAGTAGAGGATAAGTTTCTAAATAATATTGATAAAAATAATGACAGAGATATTTTACTAAAGGATTTTTTATTTGAATCATCAAGATCTCCTGTCTGGAAAGCATATCCTTTAGGCCTGGATTTTGAGAGAGAATACTTTTCATCTCTTTTCAGTTTGGTCAGTGATGAATTAAAGAAAAACAAGGTCTCTGAGTCACCAGTAATATTGCATGGTGCAACAGGAACAGGGAAAAGCATTTCTTTGGCAAGATTGTGTTATGTGTTATATAATCAAGGTAAGTATCTTGTCGTTCATATTAATAATCACGTTGACTCTCTAGATTTTAAGGTTATTGATGAGGTTTGCGAATGGGCGGAATCAAGTGCTGGTTTGATCACTGTCATATGTTGGGATGGTATGTCAGGTATTGATAGCTATCAAAATTTAAGTTCGTATTTATCAAGTCGCGGACGTAAACAACTGGTTATTGGCACTACTTACAAAAATGAAAAAACCAAGTCGAAACGTTACGTTAGCGCCCCAGAGCAATTTACACCAAAAGAAAACATAGATTTTCTGAAGTATCTTGATAGAAATAAAATTTCACTAGATACTAAAATATCGAAGTTCGACTCAACCTTCCTCGTCACTCTATATAGGCTTTTACCTGAGACGCGATTTTCAATAACAACTGGAGTAGTAAATGAAGCTAACTACATAAAGCAATTGCTATCAAAAAACATTATGCTGGCTGATTCTTGTGAGAACATTATCGCCGAGGCGTTTAGAAAGGCATTTGAAAATAATCACACAATTCTTAATACTTCGACAAAGCTTGACAATGAAGTAAATATAAACAACATTGTCGATATTGTAATGATTTTTGGGAAATTTGGAATAGAAACCCCGTTGGATCTAATTATACGTGTTCATCCAACCTTAAGATTTTCTAATCTAGGTGATGCTTTCAAAACCGTAGATATAATTAGATGGTCTGAAAACAAATTTGGTGATATAAATTTATCTGCTAGAAACACTCTCGAAGCGGAAATTTATTGCAAACGTATAACGCCTAATAT
>NZ_JAFMOZ010000050.1:0-1650 GCF_019049615.1 Rahnella sp. BCC 1045
AATAATGCAACGTCACAAAACTCAACTAATGATTTGAGGCTATGAGAAACCATTAAAAAACTTGCTTGCGCATGTTTTTCTCTGAAAAGGTCAGCACACTTTTGTTTAAATTTCGCATCGCCAACAGCAGTGACCTCATCAACTAAATAATAATCAAATCTAAAAGCCATGCTTAGCCCAAAGCCTAGTCTTGATTTCATACCAGAAGAATAAGTCTTAATTGGCATATCAAAATATTTTCCAAGTTCAGCAAATTCTTCTACAAACGCAACTTTCTCTTTTAGTTCATTTTTAGTTGCATACAAGCGAGCAACGAATTTAACGTTTTCTCTCCCCGTTAAACTGCCTTGAAAACCTCCAGCTAAGCCTACCGGCCAGGATATAGTTTTGTCTGTAATTATCTTTCCACTGTCAGGGCGATCAATTCCACCAATAACCCTGAGTAGGGTCGATTTACCTGCACCATTGCGTCCTATAAGCGCTACACTTTTATTGGGCGGTAAATTAACATCAAGACCTTTGAAGACGTAATGACGACCGGTAGGTGTTTTATATGATTTGGTTAAATTTTCAATCTTGATCATGAGGTCAACATTGCCTCTTCACGGTTACGATATAATGCTAATCCAATGAAAAAAGTTATCAAGGCGCATAGCGCTAAATAGTTTAAACTTACTCCTTCGCTGATATAACCCGGAACTACAGATTCTCTGCACAGTTCAACAACATGTACAATTGGATTCCAAAGCAGATACGGCCAATATTCTTTCGGCAGGTTATGCAATGAAAACATTATACAAGAAAAAAAATATAGTGGTTTAATTAAAATAGGTAGAAACTTTTCTGTTTCGGGAAAAGTTTTTCCCACGACCATAAAAATAAGCCCAATGCCACATGAGAAAATAATAAGGAAGAACCAAACAAGTATTAGTGTTACTACCTTTGTTACCTCAAATATTTCCCCCATTAGGCCTACAATTGTCATCAAGAGAACATAAACAATTGCATAAATTAAAGTTTCAAGTAGTGCCCTTGAAATCATTGTATCAATGGGTCTAACTGGACGATAGTTAAATAACCCTTGATTTGCCTCAATGGCACCAATGGAGCGGTTACTTATGTTACTAAACAAAAAGAAAGGAATAATACCATTGATTAAAAATACAGGGAACGAGATATCAGGCATTGTTCGATGCATTACATATCCAAATATTGCAAGCATGATCAAAACATGCGCTGAAGGTTCCAGCGCGGCCCACAGATACCCTAATCGGTACTTACCAAAACGGGTTTTAATTTCCCTCAAAAAAAGCGCTTTAACGGCTGCTTTTTGTACTTCCAAGCCACTACGTGCCATCAGATTATTCCAGTATTTTTAGGTTTTTCCACGCTACCGCCCCTGGCTTACAGCAGCCAATGTGCTTTGAAACTGAGCAGAGTGTGAGAAAACAGCAATGCATTACACGTCAGTGATTCTGCCGCAGGGGAGAATCACTTTTGCGTGAGTTTTCGTGTTGGGGGTTAACGCCGGATACCATCCCTGAAAACTATCTTCCTTTTAATTTTTAGTGAGTTAGCAAGAAATTATTTTTCACAAAAATGTAAAGGTTGCGAAAAAATATTTCAGCAAGTTTCAGGGGTGATCACAAC
>NZ_JAFMOZ010000049.1:0-1628 GCF_019049615.1 Rahnella sp. BCC 1045
ACCTTAAACCAGGTATTAATAAAATATATTATGGTGCACCAGGAACAGGTAAAAGTTACAAAGTAAACAAGGACATTGGGAATGGCGATGTCATCAGGACAGTATTTCATCCTGATACCCAATATTCTGACTTTGTAGGTTCTTTAAAGCCAAAAACCAATTTAGACTCAAATAAAAACACGCGTATCTCCTATGAATTCAGAGCAGGCCCATTTACTGAAGCTTATATAAAATCTATTTCTGATCCAACTAAATCTGTATACCTTGTAATAGAAGAACTTAATCGGGCCCCCGCAGCGGCTGTGTTTGGTGAGTTATTTCAATTGCTAGACAGAGATGCAGATGGTAGTAGCACATATAAAATAAATATTTCAGATCCAGATATGCTTGAGTACATTAATCAAAGAATTTCTTCGCCCGTATCGGATTTAAAAATCCCTTCAAATATGTCTATATTAGCAACAATGAATAGCAGTGACCAAGCTGTAATGCCTATGGATACCGCTTTCAAGCGTCGCTGGTCTTTTGAATACGTCTGCATAGATTATACACATGCTACCAACGGGTCCCTACCAGTTGCAGTTTCAACTTCTAATGGAACGGATGAAATGCTTGTTCCATGGTCAGTGCTTTCAAAAATAATCAATCAAGTTCTGAGTAGACTTCAAATTCCAGAAGATAGATTCTTAGGCCATCGTTTTCTCACCGAATCTGAATTGTTAAACGCAGATCTCGCTAAACAGGCCCTGAGTGGAAAATTATTTGTATATCTCTGGGATGATATTTTACGTCACGGGCAGAGAGAGGCAATATTTAACACAGAAAAATATAATACCTTTGGCGAGCTAAGTGCTGGTTTTATGAGGGGAGAGTCTATTTTTTCTGAAGAAATGGAAATTAAATTTCGCGAGGCCATCAGAATAATTCCGTCTAATCCGGAGAACGTTTACCTTATTGATGGGAATGAATAATAACATGATAAATAAATGTTTTTATACAGATAGACAACCCCTCAGCACACTTCCTGTTGCTTTAACTAATGTAATGAAGCTGAATGGATTAATTCCACCAAATATGGTCTACATACATTTTTGTGGCGTTATACTTTATGATAATAACTTAGCTATTTTCTTACCTAGAAATAGTAAAATTGATGAAGGTTCAAATACCGATAATGTTTCTAGAAATCTTCTAAGGTCTATAAATAAATACACCACAACACTGAAAAACACAGTTGAAAACTCTGATAGAGGTGATGAAGTTATTGGTTTTGACAGTTTGAACTTGATAATATCACTTTTAGATGACTACAGAAACAATGGCATCTATGTCAGGCGAATGAAACAGGAAGTAAAAAACTCAGGCAGAGTCAACTGGAGGAAAACAATTAATAAAACAACCGCAATATGTACCTCTGATAATAATATATATTACCCTGAAACGTTAGGAAACAGACAGAGATACCTTTCAAATAGTGAGACATCACGAATCCACGCTCACGTGATTCGTAATTTGTGCCAGCAAATTGGATGGGTAACATTTAATGAACCAAGCATACCTGAGAGGGAATTGATGGATTTTCCCTCACCATTGGGAAATAAAATTGATAAAATAAGCACTCTTTATAG
>NZ_JAFMOZ010000048.1:0-1609 GCF_019049615.1 Rahnella sp. BCC 1045
ATTTAATACTGACTCTCTTGTGGAACCTATGTGAGCCCCTCGACTAGTGATGGTTCTTCCATTGGTTAATTTCATTGTTGATATTCTGTAATCATCAAAATCTCTATTTTTAATCGCATAATTTGTATTTGAGGTAATAAGATTGAAGTCAGGGTATGCTCGATAGAATGCTTTATAGGGTGTAGTGCCTGTAGTTATGAAGTAATGTTCATCAGATTCCTGATTTTCTTGGTATTGCCCCCATGACTTATAAAAAGTTTCAAATGAAGAATCTAGTGCCACTTGTCCTTTAGTTGTGTAAATAAAGAAGTCATTCTTATTAATCTTAATTATATTCGAGGTGGTCTCGTTTATAAGGTTGGATGAGAGCATCCATCCACTTACTATCCCGCCTCCTTTGTTGATATAGCTTATAAATTCAAATCCATTATACGCCATGTAACTGGTAACTTTATCACCCCTTATGAGGAAGAGATCTTTCTCTTTGCAGTCATTCGTTGGCGATAAATAGAAGTAACTTCTTTTTGCAGTTTGTACTGTCTTCGAATAAACAGTCCCATTGTCAGCAAAGTTAGAGTTGAAGTCAATTGCAGGGCACTTTGCTAAAGTTAAACAAGAAAATAACTGTAGCATTAAAAATGTTATTGTTTTCATTTGTTAGAGTTCTCTTTGTTGTATACAGGAACTTCAAAATAAAGAGTAGAGTTCGGAAATAAGTCATATCGACTTTTTATTTTTTCAACTTGTTGTTTAGTCCATGTAATATCACTTGCATATTGATGTGATGCGGGTGATTGGGGGTTCCAACGCATTTTGTAGAGTGTATTTTGCTTATAAGTTGGATTATTAATGAATTGATTAGATATCCATTGTGCACCACCATCAATTGCTGCATCAACTGTGAACCATTTGCGTGCGTATGCCAGTTTCGCTCCATCTTGAGGCCTTGCATCCGAAACACCGATTCCATACATGTTATGTACTGTCTTACCCTCATAGGTTTTTCCGACTGCAAACCTCGAAGTGCCATTTCCTGTTTCTAATAAGGCATGAGCAACAAGATACGCTTCACTGATATTGTATTTTTTTCCAGCCTCAATGAAGACAGATGCCTTACCATCAAAAACTCCTTTCCCGCTAAGGAAGTTGTTCATCTCTGTTTCTGATATGCCCAATGGAGCTGAAAGGTCTAAATACTGATAGAAATCATCCCCATTCATATGATTTTCAGGGTCTACATATGAACGCACGTCGCTTCGTGAAGCTATAATCGTATTCCCAATTTTAGGTGCTGATGGGCCTGTGAGCTGCATTTGTTTGTCAACGGCTTGATCTAAGGTTAAATCATAATAGGCATATTCAACCACTCTTTTTTCTTTTTCCATTAAAGCATTTAAGAAAACGACCGGATGCATATGCCAAACACCGCTATTCCCTTTTATACTTTTTACTTCGGCCATCCATGAAAGACTATCGATGAGACTTTTATTCAATGTTGCATGTTGTGGATCGAAATCAGTCATATCCTTTAAAGGTTTGTTCCATATTGCTGAACCGCTTTTGTAAAACCACTCTGAAGGATGTTTTACGATTAACATATTCAGTTGCG
>NZ_JAFMOZ010000047.1:0-1476 GCF_019049615.1 Rahnella sp. BCC 1045
ACTGATGACGGCACACGGTTCGGAGTTTTTCACGATGAATGAAGTTAACCGCCTCAAGATTTTGCAGGATGTCATTGATAACAGGCTGACCACTCGTCTGGCCGCGCTGCGACTTAATATCACGGACCGTCACTGCCGTCGTCTTCTCGAACGTTACCGGCAGTCAGGTCCGCTTTCGGTCGCCAATCGCCGCCGTGGCATGCGCGGTAATCATCAGCTTCAGCCCGGAATCGCAGAACTTGCGCTGTCCATCATTCGTGAACGCTACGCGGATTTTGGACCTACGCTGGCTTGCGAGAAGCTGGCCGAACAGCACGATCTTGTCCTTGCTAAAGAGACTGTCCGCAGGCTCATGACCCAGTCAGGATTATGGATCCCACGTAAGCTTCGGGCGCCTAAAATTCATCAGCCCCGTTATCGGCGGGCCTGCACCGGTGAACTGGTTCAGATTGATGGCTGTGATCATCACTGGTTCGAGGATCGCGCTCCCGCCTGCACGCTGCTGGTCTACGTCGATGACGCAACCAGCCGGCTGATGATGCTCAGCTTTGTCCACAGCGAGTCCACGTTCAGCTATTTCAATGCCACCCGCGCCTATCTTGAACGCCATGGACGCCCGCTGGCGTTTTACAGCGATAAGGCCAGCGTTTTTCGCATAAACAACCCGCACGCTCACGGCGGTTCTGGCCAGACTCAGTTCGGTCGCGCTTTGGAGAGTCTCAACATCACGGGGATTTGTGCCAACAGCAGCCAGGCTAAGGGCCGCGTTGAACGCGCACATCTTACGTTGCAGGATCGTCTGGTAAAGGAGCTGCGTTTGAGGAATATCAGCACACCGGAGGACGCCAATGCCTTTGCCGATGAATATATGGCCGACTACAACCGGCGTTTTGCCAAACCGCCGCGCCATGACTTTGACGTTCACCGGCCGCTGGAACGAGAGGATGATCTGGATGCTATCTTCACATGGCGCGAACCGCGCCGCATCTCAAAAAGCCTGACATTACAATATGATAAGGTATTGTATTTACTTGAGGATAATGAACTCAGTCGCCGTTTTCAGGGAAAATACGCAGAGGTCTGGCAATACCCGAATGGCACGATTGAGCTGCGTGCAAACGGGACTTCCCTGCCCTTTACCACTTATGACCGGCTGGGAGACATTGATCAGGGAGCCATCGTGGACAACAAGCGGCTGGGCCGGACGCTGCAGATGATAAAACTGGTGCAGGAACAGCGGGACAACACGCGCTCGCAGGCGCTGCCGCGTCAGGATGGAGAAGCACCGAGAAGAAAAAAATCACCGGGCAAGAAGTCTCAGCGCTCGCTGAATCAGGGCGATATATTGGACGCGCTCACACAATTACAAACGCAGTCAGAATCCATCTTTGGCAAACCTGGCTAAACCAGACGGTGCTTTATCAGACGGACATTTTAACTTAGCCAAAAGGCGGACATTTAAAACCAGCCTAAACA
>NZ_JAFMOZ010000137.1:0-137312 GCF_019049615.1 Rahnella sp. BCC 1045
TTATTATCCTTGGGAGATGGAGTGGTTTTTCCGCTCCTGGTTTACAAAAAAACCTCTCGTGCAAACTAAAAAACCACTCACGGTTAAGATGTTTGCGGAATCAGCCAGGGCTGGGAAATGGCTTTATGATTAAGGGGCTTTCGCCCCTTTACAATTATTACGCTATTGCCCGTTCATTCCATGCATCTGTAAACTGGATATTCCCGTCGCAATACTTCCAGGTAATTTTCTCATAACGAAACTGAACGGATTCGATATGACCGGTGCCTGTAACAGAAGAAATATCGTGCATAATGGGCGTTATCGATACGACCTTTACGCCTTCCATGAACATATTGAAATATTCCACTTCCTGACCGGCATCATTGATGCGATACCACTTTAATTCTGCTGAATGGAATGTCTGGCCAGAGGCGACTGCTTTATAGAGATAAGGGCTTGATGAATCGAACTCTTTTTCAATCAGTATCGCTGCGTGTTTACGGGTTCCCGTTAGCTTCCCCGTATTGTTGTCAGTGGGGATATTTAAATTATGAGTAAACCCACGTACCTCAATACTTCCTTCGCGCTTCATGACATCAACAGAACCCTTGATATCCGCTCCGCCATCATCTTTAAGCCATAAATAAGCTGGAATTGCCATTCGTAAAACTCCCTATAAATTTGAAGTTTTACGTTATGCCTGCGAGCAGTCATAAACAATTATCGATTCGTGATTTAGCTTATTTTTCAGAGGTTTGTTATACGCAAACGCATTAGCCGAAATGATTATTTCCCGCCCAGATTCACAAATCCTGCTCCCTTAGTGTCTTCCCGACATTTCCGCCGGGATGCACCTTCAGAAGCCTTTGCTGATCGAAACCGTTGCGCAGCATGATGTTGCCGCACAACGCATCGAACACCGCCAGTACCAGCATGATAGAAGTCGTGGCCAGCATATTGAGCGGGTCGATTTCCTGCTGAATATGCGTTTTTACGACCAGTGTGGCGGCGCGGGCAATGGCCGAATCCAGATTTTCCGTGACGCTGATGATGGCCACGCCTTTGGTTTTCAGCGTCGGTAACAGACGCGTCAGCTCTTCGGAATTCCCGCCGCGGGAAATCAGGATCATCAGGTCGTCACTGCGCAGAAAACCCAGGTCGCCGTGCGCGGCGTCGGTGGCGCTGAGATAGACCGACGGCTGTTCGACACACGCCAGCATGTGCGCAATTTTACGTGCTGCAATGCCGGATGTGCCGACGCCGGTGACGGCAATTTTGCCTTTGCAACCGGTCACCAGCGTCAGTAACTGACGCCAGATATCGGCGTCAAGATGGTTTTGCAGCGCCAGCAGTTCCTGGCTGTACGTCCGCCAGCTCTGGCACGCCAGCTGAAATTCCTCGTCAGCGGTCATTGTTCTTCCCCCTGCATCAGGCGGCGGTATTTCATGCTGTCGTGATACATCTCGTGGAATACGCGGTATTTGCGGTCGTAATACTCTTTGATTTTGTTGGTTTGCGGCGTGACAGTTTTGCCGATGCGGCTCATGGCGGCCATCGCTTCGGGCAGTGAATCGTACGCGCCGGCGGCCACGGTGCCCATCATAGCGCTGCCGAGCAGCATCGCTTCGCTCTCTTCCGGCAACAGCATCGCGCAGCCAGTCGCGTTGGAATGCTCCTGCACAAACACCGGGTTTTTGGTGCCGCCGCCGCTCGCCATCATGGTATCAATGCGGTAGCCGCTCTGATTCATGGTTTCAATGATATGACGGGTGCCGAGTGCCAGCGCCTGGATCGTCGCGAGATAATGCAGCGCCATGTCTTCCGGCGTACGCGAGAGTTTCAGGCCGGTCAGCGTGCCTGTGAGCGTTGGGTTGGCGCGTGGCGAACGGTTGCCGTGGAAGTAGGGCAGCATATGAATGTCTTTGGTCAGGAACGCGATGTTTTCCGGTTCTCCCGCCATTTTGCGCAGCAGACCGTTCAGTATTTCATAAATGGTTTTGCCGCTGTCTTTGCCCTGTTTCAGTAAATCCTGATAGCACGGATGCGACTGAATCACGTGGTCGATCAGCGCGCCGGTCGTGGATTGCCCGCCTTCGTTCAGCCAGTAATCCGGCAAAATCGCAGAATAGTACGGCCCCCAGATGCCGCCGATGTAGCGTGCGCTGCGGGACATGGCCATATGCGCGGTAGAAGTGCCGCCAATCAGCGCGATGCGGTTGTCGAAATCGGCGGACTCACCGGATGCGCCGCTGGCACCGAGAATGCCGAGACTACCCGCGTGTGCATCAATAATTGAGACGCTGACCGCGGTTCCGGCCATCAGCCCCATTTCAGCGGCGGCGCGCTGGGTCAGGCCGTGGCCCAGCGGTTCGCCCATGGTTTTGACTTCGCTGCCGATTTTAGCGGCATTGTTTTCCAGCAGGTCTTCAAGTCCAATCTGGCGGAAATAGCTCGGATCCCAGCGGTCTTCGTGGCCGATATAGGTCCATTTACACACCGTGGAACACAGTGAACGTGTGGTGCTTTGCGTGGCGCGCCAGGTCAGGAAATCCGGCAAATCAAACAAATGCCCGACGTTATTCCACGTCGTCGGCATATGTTGTTTCAGCCACAGGAGTTTGGGCGTCTGCATTTCCGGCGAAATAATCCCGCCGACAAATTCCAGCACGCGGTGGCCGGTGGCGTTGATGCGTTCGGCCTGCGTGATGGCGCGGTGATCCATCCACACGATAATGTTCTGCTCGCTGCGGCCGGACGGGCTGACGGTCAGCGGTTTACCTTCTTTATCGAGCACCACCAGCGAACAGGTGGCATCAAAGCCGATGCCTTTTACCTGAATCGGGTTGATGTCGGCCTGATTCACCGCGTCTTTAACGGCGTTGCAAACGGACTGCCAGATCTCATCGGAAGATTGCTCGACGAAATCAGCTTTCGGGCGGTACAGCGTAATCTCACGGCTGGCCTGACCGACCATGCGGCCGGTCATGTCGAAGACGCCCGCACGGGCGCTGCCGGTTCCTACGTCAACTCCAATAAAATAACTCGCCATGTTTTTTCCCTTCGGTAAAAGCAATTCGCTTAAGATTTTCTGTTTTGTAAGGCGATAAACAGGATCAGGACGCCGCCCCAGAGTGCCATCGTCAGGTAACTGCTGACGCCCATCAGGTTCAGGCCGCTTTCCAGCATTTGCAGGACGATCAGCGCCAGGACCAACCCGATGACCCGCCCGAATCCGCCGTCGGGGTTGATCCCGCCAAGCACGGACGCAAGAATAGTCACCAGCAGATACGAGTCGCCGTAGCCCGCTTTCGCCGAGTTGAATTTTGACATCATCAGCAGCGCCGCGCCCCAGCCAAGCAGGGCGGAAAGTACGTACACCGCGATGGTGACTTTATGTGTGTTGACGCCGCTAAAGCGCGTGGCCTGTTCGTTGGAACCCATCAGATACAAACTGCGGCCGAGCGTGGTGTGTTCCAGCAAAACCCACAGCAGCAGCGCCACCAGCAGGAATAAGAGCAGGGCGACCGGAATACCCAGCAGGCTGCCGTTGCTCAGATACTGAATTGCCGCCGGGAAGCCGGAAATCACTGCGCCGTTGGTAAGTAAAATGTTTAGCCCGGCAATCAGCGTCATGGTGCCGAGCGTGGCCAGAATGGGGGAAACGCCGACGTACGCAATCAGCGCGCCGTTCAGCACACCAATCACCACCGCGACAGCCAGCCCGGCGAACATGGCCAGCGCGAAATAACCCGGCTGATCGGGATGCGCCACCAGAATCGCAGCCATCGCCAGGGAACAGGCGTTGGCACCGGCAATGACGGAAAGGTTAATACCGCCGGTCAGCATGGTGATGCCCATGCCTAACGCCAGCATGCCCAGAATCGGCAGTTGCGAGGAAATCGACTGGAAATTGCCGATGCTGTAAAAACTGCCGCCCAGCGTGAAGGAAAACAGCACGGCGACAGCGACGATGATCAGCAACTGCAGGCGGATGATGCGGTCGCCGGGGAGAATTCGGGTTAAGGTCGTCATGTCACATCCCCTTTGCCAGTTTGCGTTTTTCGTTCCACGCGGTGCTGCTGATGCTGACCAGAATGATCACGCCGCTGAAAACCTGATGCCAGTAAGACGAAATGCTCAGTAATGTCAGCCCGTTTTGCAGGAAGGCCAGCAGCATTACGCCGAGAATGGTGCCGGTCAGCGAACCGCGCCCGCCGGTCATGCTGGTGCCGCCTAACACCACCGCCGCCAGCACCGTCAGCTCATAACCGAGCAGGGAGTTGGGCGCGACCGACTGCGTGATTTGCGCCTGTACGACCGCTGCGATGCCCGCCAGCAAGCCCATAAAGCCGTAAACGTAGAAGTGCAGACGCAGAATGTTCAGGCCGAGGCGCGAGGCGGCGTCACGGTTGCTGCCCATGGCATAAATCTGACGGCCTACGCGGGTGCGGTTCATCAGTACGCCGGTGGCGATAATGACGCCGAGCAGGCTGAGCAGCGGCAATGTCAGGCCATAGTCATAGCCGTCGGCGGCAGTGAACGAGAACCAGCTGATGCCGTTCATAAACCAGTCCGGGAAACCGTACAGCCAGGTGCCGTTGGTCAGATAAACCAGCAAACCGTAAAACAGGTTCAGCGTGGCAATGGTGATGATAATTGCCGGAACGCGCAGCCAGTAGACCAGGAATCCGTTCACCAGCCCGAGCAGCAAACCGGTGCCCATCGACATCGCAAACGCCAGCGGAAAACTGCCGCCGTGGTGAATAATGTAACTCGCCATTACGTACTGGCCGATTGAGGTCACGGCAGGGAAGGAGATATCAATGCCGCCGGCAATCAGCACCACGAACAGGCCACAGGCCAGAATGCCGAGAATGGCGTAGCTGGTGGCGACGTCGGTGAGATTGCCGAGCGTCATAAATTCATTAGTGCGCAGGCTCAGGCCGATGACCAGCAGCAGAACCAGTAATCCCAGCCAGAATTCGTGCTGAGAAAACAATTTGGAGAGCTTTTTGTTATCCATTGATTGCCTCCGCAATCTGCGCTTCGCTGCTCTGGTGCGGAGCAAACTCCGCCACCAGCTGGCCTTTGCGCATCACCAGCACGCGGTGACTGTTGTAATAAGCTTCGGGAATTTCATCGCAAATCATCAGAACGGCCATGCCGGACTCCGCCAGATCGCGCGCAATACGGTAGATGCCTTCTTTGTTGGCGATATCCACGCCAACCGTCGGCGAATCCAGGATCAGAATATGCGGCTGTGTCGCCACCCATTTGGCGATGGCGATACGCTGCGCATTCCCGCCGGATAACGTTTTCACCGGCAGTGCGCTGTCTGAGACTTTAATGTTCAGGTCGCGGATCAGATCTTTCACCACGGCGGCCGCTTTGCGGTGATCCATCAGGCCGGTGGCGGTGTGCAGCTTGTCGAAAATGGACACCAGCGTGTTGTCATAAATGGATTGCTCCATGACCAGCCCTTGCGTCAGGCGATCTTCCGAGACATACGCGATGCCGTGGCGGATAGCGTCGCGGTTACTGTGAAATTTTACCGCATTGCCGTTCACGCGGATTTCACCGCTGTCAGGCTGGCTCATGCCAAACAGGCTCAGGCACAGTTCGGTGCGCCCCGACCCCAGCAGGCCGATAATCGAGGTAATTTCGCCCTGACGCAGCGACAGCGAAATATCCTGATACTGGCCTTTGCGGCTCAGATGGCTGACTTCCAGCAGCGGCGTGGCTTCTGCGGGCGCGCGGTGCGGCAGATGGCTGTAGCTAAAACGTTGCCCGGTCATCAGGAAGGCCAGCTCGTTGCTGTCGAGCGAACTCGCCGGATAGGTGCCGACCAGCTTGCCGTCGCGCATGACACTTATCCGGTCGGCGACTTCCATCACTTCATCCAAACGATGGCTGACGAACACCACGCAAATGCCCGCCGCTTTCAGCTCATTGACCACCCGCAGCAGCCCGTTAACTTCAGTGCGGGTCAGCGACGCGGTCGGTTCATCCATGATCACCAGGCTGGCGTCAGCGGCGATTGCGCGGCATATTGCCACTAACTGACGGTCTGCGATCGACAACTTTTCAACTTTACGGTCCGGATCGAGAGAAACGCCCACCCGTTGCATTGCGGCGAGCGCTTTTTTGCGCATTGCCTCGCGATGTACCCAAAAATCACCGCCTGGTAAATAACGGTGAATGGCAATATTTTCGGCCACCGATAAATTCGGGAATAATGACAAGTCCTGATAAATAACCTGAATACCGTAATAAGAAGAAAGTTGCGGCGTCAGGGTATGAAAGAGTTTCCCATCGAGCGTGATCGCTGCGCCTTTTTCCGGCTGATAGACACCGGAAATGACTTTAATAATGGTGCTTTTACCGCAACCATTCTGACCGGCGAGACAATGCACTTCACCTTTATTCAGCGTCAGGCTGACATTATCCAGCGCTAATACGCCGGGGAACTTCTTACTGATTTTTTCGAGGCTGATAAAGGCCTCAGCAGGGGCAGGGGACGTGCTGAGAGTATTCATCACATGATCCTTACAGCATACCCTTCATACTTCGCGCTGCGGATGCGTTGGCTGCACTCGCTTACCCGAATCACTTACTTATGTAAGCTCACCGGGATCCACTCATTTGCCGCCTTCCTGCAACCCGAATTATTTAGGATATAAGTTTTCAATGTCTGATTAGAAATTCAGATACGGCACAGCAAACATCGCCGTATCTGTTTCTATTTGCCTGGTATGGCGCTGGAGATAAATTTATCTCCGGTAAATAAAATAATTAAAGAGTTAAATCAGAAGCCGAGTGATTTCGCGTTATCCGGTGTGACTTCGAGGATTTTATTAAAGCGAATCACGTGTTTTTCGGTATCCACATCGGCTTTCCCTAAGGTGTCGATGGTCAGATCCTTCGTCACTTCTTTACCCTGCAGCAGCTGGTCGGCAACGGTAACCAGCGCGTAACCGGCATCTTTCGGATCCCACAGCAGGACTTTCTTAATGTCACCGCGCATCAGGTAAGGCGCGGCCTGCGCTGGCATTGCGATACCGACGACGGCGATTTTGTTTTTCGCACGTTTTTGCTGTACGGCCTGACCGGCACCGATCGGGCCGAGTGAACCGAAACCGATAATCCCTTTCAGATCAGGATAGGTTTTCATTAAATCCAGCGTGGTGGAGTAGGACTTGTCGATATTTTCTGCCACCGGCAAACGTGAGGTGACTTCGTGCATATCCGGGTATTTTTCTTTCTGATATTTAATTGCCGCGTCAGCCCAGGCGTTATGCAATGGCACGGTCAGGGAACCGACATAAATAGCATAACCACCTTTGCTGCCCATATCTTTTGCCAGCTCATCCATATTGGCTTGCGCATATTTCTGGCTGTCGATAGTTTCGATATCCCACTGACCAATCTGCTGATCCGGAGATTCGTGGGTTAATACCACGATGCCCTGATCGCGGGCTTTTTTCAGCACCGGTTCCAGCACTTTGGCATCGTTCGGCACCACGATAATCGCATCCACTTTTTTGGCGATGAGATCTTCAATGACTTTCACCTGCTGAGCCGGGTCTGGCGTTGAAGCACCCACCTGATAGGCGTTGACGTCCAGTTTCTGCGCCGCTTCTTTTACGCCAACTTCCATGCGGGTGAACCAGGGAATGCCGGTGACCTTCGCCACGACGGCGATGTCGTAGGGTTTATTGGCGGCGAAAGTCGGTGTCGTGAATAACATGCATGCTGAAACCACACATGCACTGACTAATGCGAGGTTAAATTTCATGTCTGTACCTTTCTTATGAGGGTTTGTGTAGGGGCGGTCGGGGTAAATGCCGCAATCAGAGATTAACTTAACGGGAAAGCGCTTTTCGCGTGCTCGTGAACGGAGTGTGATCAAAGCCCGTAATTGTTAATTTATATAAGTAACAAGGTTAAATTTAGGTTTCATAAATTCGAATATACGGCATGGCGTGGTAGAGAGAACCGAAGTTACCGATAATAAAATCACAAATACATAACAATTAAATAACAACCACGCATCAATAAAACAAAGTTGATGGATTTTTGAGCCCTAAAACTTCCTCACACGTTTTTATTTGCGCAGAATGTGAACACGGTCACGGGGCGGAAATGCCCCAAACGGGTGCGGTCATGCACCGCTACCGGGCAACGTGTTGTCGCGGTGCTTAACCGCATCAGCGCCAGATCACAATCCTGCACAATATCTGCTATCAGAAATCAAAATAATTCCCTGCATACTCATTCCTTCCCCCTCGTTGCTGCAGAAGGGGATTTTTTCTTTTATTCATTTTTTATGCAGTTTAAGTGAATAACAGGCGATATTAAGTGGTTGTTTTTTCTGGATGTGGTCTTTTTTATTCACTTTTTCCCTTTGCTGGCACGAAGACTGCAATCTATGATGTGACTGAGTGAGATTATTTATTAACTTTTAAATAACAAAATAATAACTGCATTCCCTGCCAGTCCGGGGGACGGTAACGGTCACCCTGAATTCAGCCAGTCACAGAGACTTAATAAAGAGGTTTATATGGAACACCAACAGCAGCCGCAAAATGTCAGCCGCCAGAACTTTGATGACTGGATGGTGCCGGTTTACGCCCCGGCCGCGTTTATTCCGGTGCGAGGCGAAGGATCCTGGCTGTGGGATCAGGCGGACAAAGACTATGTGGATTTTGCAGGCGGTATTGCGGTGAATGCGCTGGGACATGCGCACCCTGAAATTCGTAAAACGCTGCATGAGCAGGCCGATAAGGTCTGGCATCTGGGCAACGGCTATACCAACGAACCGGTGCTGCGTCTGGCAAAACAACTGATCGACGCGACGTTTGCCGACAAAGTTTTTTTCTGTAATTCCGGCGCGGAAGCCAATGAAGCGGCACTCAAACTGGCGCGGTTGTACGGGCATAAAGCGGGTGGCGATAAAAACGAAATTATCGCTTTTAAAAACGCCTTCCACGGCCGCACGTTGTTCACCGTCACCGCTGGCGGTCAGCCGAAATATTCTGAAGATTTCGCGCCGTTGCCACCGGCCATTACGCATCTGCCGTTTAACGATCTGGCCGCCGTTGCCAGCCAGATTTCTTCACGTACCTGTGCTGTGATTGTTGAGCCGATTCAGGGCGAAGGCGGCGTGGTGCCTGGCGATGCACAATTCCTGCAAGGGCTGCGCGAGTTGTGTGACAAACATCAGGCGGTGCTAATTTTCGATGAAGTCCAGACCGGCGTGGGCCGCACCGGCGAGCTGTATGCCTACCAGCATTACGGCGTGGTGCCGGACATTTTAACCAGCGCCAAAGCGCTCGGCGGCGGTTTCCCGATTGGGGCGATGCTGACGACTGACCGCTACGCCGCGCTGTTCCAGCCGGGCACGCACGGCACCACCTACGGCGGTAACCCGCTTGCGACGGCGGTGGCGGGTAAAGTTTTTGAGATGATCAATACGCCGGAAGTCCTGTCGGGCGTGCAGAAACGCCACCAGTGGTTTGTCGACGGTCTGAAACGCATTAACGACCGTTATCACGTCTTCAGCGAAGTGCGCGGGCAAGGCTTGTTGCTCGGCGCGGTGATGAGTGAACGCTATAAAGATCAGGCTAAACAGCTGAACACGCTGGCGGCCGAAGAAGGGCTGATTGCACTGATTGCCGGGCCAAACGTGCTGCGTTTTGCGCCGTCACTGATTATTCCGGGTGCCGATATTGAAGAAGGGCTGAACCGCCTGGAACGCGCCGTGGCGCGCCTTTGCGTGTGATGGTCTGGCATAAATAAGCTTTGGGATGAAAGAGGTAGAGCATCATGATGTTGATTCGACCTGTGCGGCCCGGCGATCTCGCCGATATCCTGCTGTTGTCAGGCAAAACCGGCATCGGTTTAACGTCTTTGCCCAAGGATGAAGCGCATTTACGCGGACGCATTGAGCGTTCGGTGGCGACCTGGGAAGGTCGCCTTGAGAAGGCCGATCAGGGTTATTTGTTTGTGCTCGAAGACACGGAACTTGAAAAAGTCGTGGGTGTCAGCGCCATCGAAGTAGCCGTCGGGCTGAGCGAACCCTGGTATAACTTCCGCCTCGGCACGCTGGTTCACGCTTCAAAAAGCCTGAATATCTACAAACCGGTGCCGACGCTGTTTCTGAGCAACGACCACACCGGTTACACCGAACTTTGTACGCTATTCCTCGACCCGGATTATCGCCACGGGAAAAATGGCCAGCTGTTATCAAAAGTTCGCTTCCTGTTTCTGGCGGCTTTTCGCGAATATTTCTCCCGTAAGGTGATTGCGGAGATGCGCGGGATGTCCGACGACAACGGGTGTTCTCCTTTCTGGGACAGCGTCGGGCGGCATTTCTTCGGTATGGAATTCGCCGAAGCCGACCGCCTGACCGGTATGGGGCAAAAATCTTTTATCGCCGAACTGATGCCGAAGCATCCGCTGTACACCGAACTGCTCAGCCACGAAGCGCGGGAAGTGATTGGTGCCGTCCATCCGCAAACCGCCCCGGCGCGCGCGGTGCTGGAAGGCGAAGGGCTGCGCTACGAAGGTTATGTCGATATTTTTGACGCGGGCCCGACGCTGGAAGGCGAAATTGATTCGCTGCGCGCCGTCAGAGAAAGCCGCCTGTTTCCGGTCAGGCTGGCAGAACATCGCGCTGACCGCGACGAGCCACAATACCTGGTCGCCAACGAGCAGTACCAGAATTTTCGCGCCTTGCTGATCCCTGGCGGCGATTCGCCGGAATCTGTTCAGTTAAACGCCCGCGAAGCTGACATGCTCGGCGTTCGTGAAGGCGACAGCCTGCGCGCCGTGGCACTTTTCCCCGGCAGCAGCGCTACCCAACCGACACAATTTCACAAAAAGGAAAGTCTCGCATGATGCAACCAGCACTCTTTATTCAGGGCCAGTGGCGCAGCGGGCAAGGCGCGCAGCTTAGTAAAACCAATCCGGCGGATAACACGTTGCTGTGGTCGGCACTGAGCGCTGACGCGCAAGACGTCGAAATGGCCTGCACGGCAGCACGTACGGCGTTTCCGGCGTGGGCACGTAAAACCGTGGCCGAACGTGGCGAGGTAATTAAACGTTTTGCGGATTTACTGACCGAACATAAAACCCGGCTGGCGGAAATCATCAGTCAGGAAACCAGCAAACCGCGTTGGGAAACGTTGACAGAAATCCAGGCGATGATCGGCAAAGTGGCCATTTCTCTGGAGGCCAGCCAGCAACGTACCGGTGAAAAACATACGGCGATGCCGGACGGCGAAGCGGTATTACGCCACCGTCCGCACGGCGTTCTGGCGGTATTCGGGCCGTATAACTTCCCCGGACATCTGCCAAATGGCCACATCGTTCCGGCGCTGCTGGCGGGCAATACGATCGTTTTCAAGCCGAGCGAGCTGACGCCGAAAACTGCGGAAGAAACCGTGAAACTCTGGCAGCAGGCCGGTTTACCGGAAGGCGTGCTGAATCTGGTGCAGGGCGGGCGCACGACCGGCGAAGCGCTGGCGGCCTGCGGGAATATCGACGGGCTGCTGTTTACGGGCAGCGCGGGAACGGGGTATCAGTTGCATCGCCAGCTGGCAGGGCAACCGGAAAAAATTCTGGCGCTGGAAATGGGCGGCAATAACGCGCTGATCGTCGAACCGGTTGAGGATATCGATGCTGCGGTTAACCTGACGATTCAGTCCGCGTTTATTTCTGCCGGGCAGCGTTGTACCTGCGCACGCCGTTTGCTGGTAAAAGAAGGCGCGGCAGGTGATGCGTTTATCGCACGTTTGCTGGACGTGACCATGCAACTGCGCATCGGCGGCTGGAATGACGATCCGCAGCCGTTTATGGGCGGGGTTATTTCTGATGCGGCAGCACGCAATATGCTGAAAGCACAGGACGAATTACTGGCGCTCGGCGGAAAGCCTTTGCTGTTACTGACGCGTCCGGATCCGCTCAATACCGTGCTGACGCCGGGGATCGTCGATCTGACCGGTGTGGCGGGTATTCCTGATGAAGAATATTTCGGGCCCTTGCTGAGTATTTACCGCTACAGCGATTTTGATCATGCCATTGCGCTGGCTAATCAGACGCGTTTCGGACTGGCGACCGGGCTGATTTCCACAGAGCGTGCTCAGTTTGAGCAGCTATTATTGGAAGCAAGGGCGGGGATTGTGAACTGGAACAAACCGCTGACCGGCGCGTCAAGCAACGCGCCATTCGGTGGGATCGGCGCTTCCGGTAACCATCGCCCGAGCGCCTATTATGCGGCGGATTACTGCGCGTGGCCGATGGCCTCGCTGGAAACAGACAAGCTGGAACTTCCTGCGACGCTGTCGCCGGGTGTTGATTTCCGCACAACCTGAGGAGCGCTGGAATGTCTGGATGTGAAGCTAATTTTGACGGACTCGTCGGGCCAACGCACCACTACGCGGGGCTGTCTTTCGGCAATGAAGCCTCGACTAAAAATCAGAACGCCGTCGCCAACCCGCGTCTGGCGGCGAAACAGGGCTTGCTGAAAATGAAAGCGCTGGCCGATCTTGGCTTTGCGCAGGGGATTTTACCGCCTCACGAACGGCCACATCTCAGCACGTTACGTAAGATGGGATTCGGCGGCAGCGATCGTGAAGTGCTGGAAAAAGCGCAGGCGTATTCACTGCGCCTGTTGTCGTCACTGAGCTCGGCGTCCTCCATGTGGGTGGCAAATGCGGCGACGGTCTCCCCTTCGGCGGACAGCGGAGACGGGCGCGTGCATTTCACCGTCGCTAACCTGAATAATAAATTCCACCGTGCGATAGAAGCCGAAACCACCTCCGCCATTTTGCGGGCGACGTTCCACGCGGATCGTTATTTCGCGCATCATGAAGCGCTGCCGCAGGTGGCCGCGTTAGGCGATGAAGGTGCCGCCAACCATAACCGGTTATGTGGCGCGTATGACAAACCCGGCGTGCAGGTTTTTGTGTATGGCCGAGACGGGCTGGCGACCGGCGAAAACGAACCGGTACGTTATCCGGCACGCCAGACGCGTCTTGCCAGTGACGCGGTAGCGCGTTTGCATCAGCTCGATGAAAAAAGAACGGTATTTATCCAGCAAAATCCGCAGGCAATCGACAGCGGCGTTTTCCATAACGATGTGATTTCGGTCAGCAACGGTAACGTGCTGTTCCATCATCAGCAGGCGTTTGTGAATACGGCCAGTGCGCTCAGCGAAATCCGCCGCAAAATGGCCGCGCTTGAACTGGATTTCCAGCCGATTGAAGTGCCGCAGGCGAAGGTTTCTCTGGATGACGCTGTGGCAACGTACCTTTTCAACAGCCAGCTTCTGACTAAATCTGACGGCAAAATGTTGTTAGTGGTGCCGGAAGAATCACGACAGCACAGCGGCGTCTGGGCCTATTTGTCCGAATTAGTCGAAAGCGGCGGGCCGGTTAATCAGATAGAAGTGTTTGATTTACGTGAGAGTATGCGCAACGGCGGCGGCCCGGCCTGTCTGCGGCTGCGCGTGGCGCTCAACCGGAATGAGCTGAACGCCGTGAATGTGGCGTCGATCATGAGCGACAGCCAGTTTGTGCGTCTGAATACGTGGGTGGATACGCATTACCGTGACCGGATGCAAGCCAAAGACCTGGCGGATCCGCAACTGCTGACCGAAGTGCGCACTGCGCTGGATGAGCTGACCAATATTCTCGGGCTGGGTGCCGTTTACCCGTTCCAGCGCTGACCCTCAAAGGAGTGAGTTATGTTTGATTTGTTAGCGGTGACGATGGCGGGCGGGCCGGTCACCGAACCGGCCGGACAAACCGAAACGCTGGACTGGCAGTGGCGCGGCGAGGGCATTCTCGAACTGTCGCCGCGCGTGCCTTGTGACACCGCCGTTGTGATTTCGGCGGGTATTCATGGCAATGAGACGGCGCCGATAGAATTGCTGAATCAGCTGACCGGCGAGCTGCTTTCCGGCGCAAGAGCGCTGCGGGTCCGGTTGCTGGTGCTACTGGGCAATCCGCCATCAATGCGACTCAATAAGCGGTTTGCTGACGCCGATATGAACCGCATGTTTGGCGGGCGTCACGCACGTTATACCCCGAATGATGAAACGCGACGCGCGCAGGAACTCGAGCAGGCGATGGCGCTGTTTTACCGCAGCGCCACGGCGGCGGGTGCCTTACATCGTTTTCATTATGATTTACACACCGCCATTCGCGGCTCCCTGCATGTACGCTTCGGGTTGTTGCCGTTGCAGACCAGACCAAAAAGCGAGGCGATGCTGGCATGGCTCAGCGCGTGCGGGCTGGACGCGCTGGTGCATCACCGTTCGCCGGGGGGCACATTTACCCATTTCAGCAGCGAGGTGTTTCAGGCCGACAGCTGTACGTTAGAACTGGGTAAAGCGCTGCCGTTTGGCAGCAACGATCACTCACAGTTCACGGGGATCCGCCGCGGGCTGGAAACCCTGGTCAGCGGCGAGCCTCTGCCTGCCCGTGAAACCGGCAAGCCCATGCTGCATTTTCGCGTGGTGCAGGATGTGATCCGCTCGCAGGATGATTTTCATCTGTTTGTTCCCGCCGATGCGCTGAACTTTACGCCTTTTAAAAAGGGTGCGGTCATCGCGAAAGAAACCGGCAAAACGTATCGGGTGGCAGAAGAGGAGGAAGTGGTGCTGTTCCCAAACCCGAACGTCGCGCTGGGGCTGAGAGCCGGTCTGATGCTGGCGAAGATGTAGATTTTTGCGAGACGCATTCCTGAATTGTTCATACAGTATTGCAAGCCGGTTTTATTGTGCGTATTTTGTGCTCAGGAAGTTCAGCAGGATGTTGAATTTATTACATGTTTTCATAACATGAAAACGTAATGACCACAGTTGCCGGAGGATGTCATGGAAGCAATGTTTGATGAATACGACTGGTTCTAAAGGATGTTGACCTCACACAGGCGGGTAAAGCCCGCCTTTTTCATGGATGAGAATCATGGGATTAGATGCTTTAAGGCTACAGTTGCTGAGTAATATCATTTTGCTGATTGGCGTGATCGTAGCCATCAGCACGATTATTTATAATGTCAGTATCGCCAGAAAAACGCAGACGGCTGTTTTTCTGTTTGAAAGCCGTAGCGACGCCCGTTATGTGCATTCCCTGCATGTACTGAAGAAAGCGCATCTCTCAGGAAAATCTTTCCGTTCGTTTGTTTTTGCTGTCGGATCATCGACCGTTACAGATGAAGAAATACGGGAACGGAGCAAATTCCAATACATACTTAACTTCTATGAGCGGGTGGCGGTCACTATCCGTAGCGGTATTTATGATGAAGAGATGATTAAGCGGACTTCGTATTCGACAGTGATCGACACCTGGGATATTGCGGAACCTCTGATAAAAGCCTTGAGAGAGGATGTGAAATCCACAACGACTTATCAGGAATTTGAATGGCTAGCAGGGCGCTGGAAAAAGCGGCCTTTGAATTCTAAACGGCGCTGGTTTATATACTGACTTTCGGCTTGCTGCTAAAGAAAAAGGCCCTGATTTTCATCAGGACCTTTTTCTTTTATATGGCGGTGAGGGAGGGGTTCGAACCCTCGATACGATTACTCGTATACACACTTTCCAGGCGTGCTCCTTCAGCCACTCAGACACCTCACCGGATTTGTTACACCGCAAGCGCTGCAACGGGGCGCTACTATAGGGAGACAGCCCCAAAGGGTCAAGCAGAATTTCGGAGTATTGTGTCAGACGCTCACAGAGCATTCAGGGAGACGTTTTAGTCAACGGGGAGTGGCTAAAAGATCGGCATGACGGAGTGCGAGTAGGTCTGGAAGGGCTGGGATGGCGGATTCCCCAACACCAATGCTGAACCGTTCAGCGGAACATAAGGTCCAAAAATCTCGTTGCTGACAAAGCCATAGACCCCATCCGGTCGGGTCATTTTCATTCACTTTTAAAGCGTCTGCACGCGTCCAGATGCTTGAGTTTTTCGCCGGTTGCTCCTGCAAATCATCGTCATAGTTCTTACTCATAAACCACCTCATCAATTTAAAACTAAAGAATAAAATCCAATTTATTAGCTCACCATTTTTGTCCGTCTGATTTATAAATCCGGGAACGTGTGGCAGGGTTAATATTGAGGAATAAATATAATCTGATAAAGCTGATCAAGTTGTGTAAGGGACGGCAGAGCGCGGCCTGAATTAAACGGAATAAATATGAAGTGGTCTGTTTTCTTATAAAGTTATCCTGGTACATGTTGCGGAGTAGCCTGTCTGTGAGGGGTTGAAATATAAAAACCCATAACAAAGGTCTTATTTCGAGTTACAAAGATGTCAACACTTTAGAGAAATTAATGAATTATCTTTTATCAACCTGAAATCTTTTGAATTCATGGGTGAAATTTTTTAGTTATAAAACCTGCTTTTTCCAGGCTGAAACAATAATATTCTGGAAAAAACGTGTACGCTACGTATACCGGAAAGTCTGTCTTCGGAAAAACAAGAAAATATTCCTGATAAAACGCCAGTTTCTGCCTGACAGGCTTCCTTGTTACTTGTTTGTGGAAAAGATACACTCTTCCGTGTGATTTAATTACAGTGGCTACCTTGTTATGGACTTCATAGAGTTAACGTTTATTAACACGCTCGTGGGGATATGCATTACCTATACTTGTATCTCCATTCCATTGATAAACTACAGATCTGCGCTGAGCGAACACGTATCATTAAAAATATTGCTAGGAATAGTCCTCGGTTTGGCTAGCATTTATTTATTCAGTATCGGGGAACAAAATAATACAAGTATTTATAGTGTTGTTATATCTCCAATCACTTTTGGGCTTATTGTTTTCGGATATCCAACATTCTTTGCAAGCCTGATTATAAGTACTGTATTTTTATTTGGAATGTCGACATTTTATGATGCGTTTTCTCTTGTTTATTTTGTAATGTTGCTGGTTTTTAATCTCAGGGGGCGGATGCGGATCCGTTACGTGATATATGCATACTGCATTGCGCAAGCCTTTAATCTGCTCACGCACGTCAGTGCGCTCAACGAAAATGGCTATTGGGCTCTCGCAATTATCAAAACCATCCTCAGTTTGCTTTATATCTCGCTGGTCTATGTTTTTTTAAATAACTTAATTAATTTATCTAAAAGAGAATTATTTTTCAAAATGGCTTCAAAAACGGATCCACTTACAGGGATTAACAACCGAAGAAGTATTGACGCCTATATTGAATCGCTGAATGAATGCTATGGTGAGAAATTTTGTGTGCTCATGCTGGATATTGACAACTTTAAATATTTGAATGATACCTTCGGGCATCCTTTTGGAGATAAAGTCATTAAAAGAATTGCTTATCTTGTGAAGGAAAATGTCAGAGACAATGATTTCGTTGGCAGATACGGCGGGGAAGAGTTCATTGTTTTTATAAACGCTGACTTAGCAAATGCGGCCAGGATAGCAGAAGACATCAGGCTCCTTATCCAGGATAGCAACATAAAGTTAGACAGCCATGAAGTACATGTCACCGTTTCAATAGGCCTGGCTGAACACAATGACATACAATCTGTGCTTGAAACCATAGCAACCGCTGATAACGCGCTATATAAAGCTAAAACGAGCGGGAAAAATAAGACCATGATACTCAGTGAATCCGCCGCCTGACATTGTTGCTTTTTACGCTGCGGCAGATGATTCATTTATCGTTATTGTCCACAGGATAAGTTAACGTATTTATAAATGAGTTTGACCTTTCCCGGGTATCAGGATTTCGATATCTTCCAGGGGAACGGAAGGGAATAGAAAACCTTGTGCACAGGAGACGCCGCTATATCGCAGGTTTCTTAGTTGGGTGCCGGTTTCAACACCTTCAACAATGATTGAGTTGCAATACTGGTTGATATTATCAATAATGGTTGGCCACATAACGGAATCACCATTTTCCCAAAAGAATTTTTTATCTATTTTGACTGATTCAAATTGAGTGTTCTTCAGAGTATTTATATTGCTGAAATCAGTACCGTAGTCGTCGAGCCATAATTTATATTTTCCGGACAGAGTGTTTACCAGTATATTGCCTTCTAATTTATCTATTTTGGGGAAACGTTCAGATATTTCCAGTCTTATAAAATCATTACTGTCCAGGATTTCTTTTATATGATGATCTTCGAGTATCATAATTGCCATGCTTTGGTCGATATTAAGGGAACAAAGCAATTTATTACGTTTGAAAAACAGGGAGCGCGCGTTAATTTCATTTAGCTGTGCTAGCAATAATTCGTGTTTAGATTTTGTATCCAGGGAACTGATAAATTTTTGAGGTTCGATTTTTCCGCCGCTGTATCCACCTTCGAAGCCCGTTAATAATTCGACTGCGTGTAGTAAACCTCCGACACTATAGATAGGCTCACATCTGAATTTGCATGAGACTTGAAAATTTAAACGCAACATCATTTCCTCCTTAAAAGTCCGCCATTTTGCAGAGGTGATCATTGATCACTTTCGCGAATTAATAAACACATATTGATCGATTTTTCCTATGATAAAACCTATTGATAAATATCTATTGATCGATGAAACAAATCTAATTGACTGATTTTAAGCGTTATATCTTTTTAAAAAACGGATAAAAACATTAGCAATCATAATATTTTCAAGAGTTACACGTGACGGATATTCCCGCACAGACCGCCGGCAGGGGTTTTTTATTAGGAAACCTGTTCACAATACGGTGTGGGCAGCCTGACATAGTTGCCGCCGACATTTACTGGGAAACTTTATGATGTGGCGATAGGATGTGATGTGACGCCATTGTTGTCACCTTTGTCAGGCTAACGAAGGTATGACCACAGGCAAGAGAATAGAAAAGACTCATTATACCGGAGTATTGCTATGTTGACTGATCTCCGCAGCGATGAAAGTAAAAAGCGCGCAGCGATAAACCTGCTTAAGAGCCACGATGAGGTTCGGGACGAGGCGTTAAAAAAATATACACTTCTGGCCTGTCAGCTATTCGATATGCCGATGTGCTTTGTTTCCGTTCTGGATGATGAAAAACAGTACATTAAATCAGCCCAGAATATGACGGTGACGGAAACGAACCTCGGCGAAGCGTTTTGCACAAATACGCTGGAACAGGGCGAAACGTATATTTGTCCGGATACCCACCGGCATCCAGATTTCAAAACTTACGACGCCATTACGGAGGCGCCTTTTGTTCGTTTTTATGCCGGTTGCCCGCTCAAAACGCAGGATGGGGTCGCAGTAGGGACATTGTGCCTTTTAGATACTCAACCGCGCACTCTGTCCGGCGAGCAGATCAATATTTTTGAACAGCTGGCCGGGTTAGTGTCGGGCTTTCTGGCGTCCTGGCATAACGTCGGATATATCGACATTGTGACACTCTTGCCGAACCGGCAGCGGATGCTTAAAGATATCTCTGTGTCAAAAGAGAGCACGTTTAAACTCGTCATCATTGACTGTATCGACATGCCGTTTGCGTACGAAATGGCGCGGTCATTGGGCATGACCGTCGTGGAAAATTTATTGCGCGACATGGCGGTGCAGCTTCAGGCCCGGCTGCAACTGACCGAACAACTTTACGCCGTGGCAGTGGGGCGGTTTGCCTATTTCACCCATGATAAAGAGAATTCGGCCCTCGAAAATGTCGCCAAGCGCTTACGGGGGATACAGGCCAAAATCAGCCCTGAGGTTCCGCTGGATTTGGATATTCATATCGGCGATTCAGGGTGTTGTGATAACGCTATGACGCCGGGTGAAATTCTGCGTCGCGCTGTTAGTGCTTTGCATGAAGCAATAAGTCACGGGCACCGGTATATGACCTACGATGAGGTGCTGGATAACCGGAAGAAAAATGATTTCAGCCTGCTCACGGGTCTGAGAGAGGCACTCCACGAAGACCGGGGATTGTATCTGGTTTATCAGCCGAAAGTTTCTTTGCTGAACGGTCAGATTACGGGCGTCGAAGCGCTTCTGCGCTGGAAACACGCGACGCACGGTGAGGTTATGCCCGGGTTGTTTATCCCGCTGGTGGAGCGAACCAGCCTGATGCGGGAACTCACGGGGTGGGTGATTGATCATGCTATCGCCCAGTTAGGCCAGTGGCGCGGTCAGGGTATTTCTCTGCCTGTTTCTATTAATCTGGCCGCCAGCGATTTTTCGCGGCCAGATTTTGCGGATGAACTCGACCATAAAATGCGAAACGCCGGACTCACTCCCGCGTTACTCGGTGTGGAATGTCTGGAAACGGAGAAAATGCTGGAAAGCCCGGCGGCTCTCAACGGGCTCGAAATGCTGAAGTTACGCGGATTCAAAATATCACTGGATGACTTTGGTTCGGGCTACAGCAATATCAATTATCTGCGTCAGATCCCTATGGACATCATTAAACTTGACCGTTCGATTGTCAGTAAGATTGCCAGTGATAAAGCCAGCCGCATCATTGTGCGCAACGTTGTCAGGTTACTTAAGCAACTTGATTATGTGGTGCTGGCCGAAGGTGTGGAAGATGACAAAACGGTAGAGATATTACGTGCACTGGGCTGTGACGAAGTGCAGGGATATGTTTATGCCAGGCCGATGAGAGCAGGGGATTTGGAAGTCTGGTATCACGACAGAAATAAGAGTCAGTCTTAATGCGAAAGCAAAACGCCCGCTTAAGTTTCCTTAAGCGGGCGTCTCTAATTTGGCTCCTCTGACTGGACTCGAACCAGTGACATACGGATTAACAGTCCGCCGTTCTACCGACTGAACTACAGAGGAATCGTTGGAACGGGGCGAATAATAGCGACTGGCTGTGGGCATGTCAAAGGGTTAACGCAAAAACTTGTCTGAGTGCTCTCTTAATATCCAACTTGTTGACTCTTAAGACAAAGCGATTAAATCCTCTCCTTTTTTACTTCTTTTCTCATCTTACCGGAAAGCGTTTGCACTAAAAACAACCACAAGTTGCCTGATTGTTGTGCGGTGGTTGCGTGCAAGCAGCGTTTTACAAATTGCTTAGCACGTTCTTTGCCACTTTCTGTTCATTAAAACGTCATATTTTCCGATCTGCTCCACAAATTTCACACATTTGTGGGAGTTGGCACACCCCGTGCATTGTTATTTTACTAACAGCGGCTAGTTTTTTGACAATGAAGCAACAAAAACAGCAACAGGGGATTAACCGATGCAGCCAGCGCAGGATGTGATTGAACAAATCGAAGCGTCATTCTCCGCGCAAACGCCGACAGGGAAGCGCATTGCCGGGTATCTGCTGGCGAATCTGGCGCAAATTCCTTTCGAAACTGCCGACAGCATTGCGCGCAGCGCGGCGACCAGCGGCATTTCTGTCGGGCGTTATCTGCGCAGTCTGGGCTATCGCAACCTGGATGATTTCAAACAAACGCTGCGCCTGCAAAGCGGCTCGTCTTATCAGCCCTGGGTGGTGACCGACCGCCTTGGCGCTTACCGCGAACGCAGCAAACAGCCGCAGCAGGAAAAGCTGCAACAGTCACTGGCGCTCGAGCTCGAAGCCATTAATCACGTGTATCAGCTGGCGCAGACCGACAGTTTTGCCCAGGTCAGCCGCCGTCTGGCAGAGGCCGATGCGGTGTTTATTCTCGGCATTCAGTCGGTGCGCGGTATCGCCAATAATTTTGCGAGCTATCTCGAATATCTTCGCCCGAAAGTCTATTTCGCCGACGGGCTTTCCGGCACTTACGTGGAATCGCTCAATTCGGAATTCGCGCAGCCTTATCTGGTGGTGACCGATACCCGCGCTTACTCGAAAATGGCGCAAACCTATTGTGAAGCGGCCTGCGAACGCGGGCTGAACGTGGCGCTGATCACTGACATTTACTGTCCGTGGGCGCGCGATTATCCGGTTGATTTATTGCAGGTGAAAACGGATACCGGTCAGTTCTGGGATTCGATGGCGCCGCTCAGCTGCCTCTTCAACCTGCTGTGTTCTTCGGTGCTGGAACTGCGCGGGAACGATGTGGAGCAGCGGCTGGCGAACAACCGGATTTTGCAGAAACAGCTCGGACAATTTGAATCGTAATTTTCTACCACCCGCGGACAGAGTTTATTGATGAACACAAAAATACCCGACGTTGCCCTGATTGACCTGGCGGAAAGCCTGCCTGACGCGGTGATCGACCTGAAATATGCCACCGCCGATAACCTGACCGGTCAGCCGATTTATCGCGAAGCGCGCTGTTTGTTACATCCCGATGCGGCGGCTGCGCTGGTGCGCTGCAATGAGGTCGCGAAGCTGGCGGGATTCCGGTTGAAAATCTACGACGCCTACCGGCCGCAGGCCGCGCAGGCCTGTTTATGGGCGGCATTTCCGAATCCGGATTATGTCGTGGATATCAAACTCGGTTCGCACCACAGCCGCGGCGTGGCGGTGGATCTGACCTTGCTGGATGAGCGGGGAGACGTGGTGGATATGGGCGCGGGCTTTGATGAAATGACTGAAGTTTCGCATCCGTTTTATCCCGACTTACCGCCAGAAATTCAGCGTAACCGTTTGTTGCTCAATGCCGTGATGGCGGCGGGCGGTTTTAAGGGTATCACCAGCGAGTGGTGGCACTTTGAATTACCGGATGCCAAAACGTATCCGTTGTTGGAGGAGCGGTTCGGCTGCTATCCGCCGGTGAATGCCGCGTAATCATTGCACGTCTCTTCTCACTTTTTGACAGAGCCAGGAGTTCTATGATGAGCAACACAGCAATTAACACGTTCCGCAAAAATACGAAAACGCAGGTCGCCGGTGCCATTTTTCTCGCCCTGTCAGGTTTGAGTTTTGCCACGCAGGCCGCCGTTCCGAAAGACATGCTGGTGATTGGTAAAGCGGCAGATCCGCAAACGCTGGATCCGGCGGTGACCATCGACAATAACGACTGGACGGTTACGTATCCGGCGTATCAGCGTCTGGTGCAGTATAAAACCGAAAACGGCAAAGGCTCAACGCAGGTAGAAGGCGACCTGGCGGCAAGCTGGACGGCGTCGCCGGATCAGCTGGTCTGGACATTTAAACTCAAACCGGGCGCGAAATTTGATGATGGTTCCGACGTCAATGCCGATGCGGTGAAATGGTCGTTTGAGCGCCTGATGAAAATTGCGCAGGGGCCGTCGGAAGCCTTTCCAAAAGACATGGCGGTGACGGTGGTGGATCCCCTGACCGTCACGTTCACGCTGAAAACGCCGTTCGCGCCGTTCCTGTATACGCTGGCTAATGACGGCGCGGGCATTGTGAATCCGGCGATTGCTAAAGCCAATCCGGCTGATGAAGGCAAAGCCTGGCTGGCCGGTCATACTGCCGGTTCCGGCCCGTATAAACTGGATCGCTGGCAGAAAGGTCAGCAACTGGTGCTGGTGCCGAACCCGCATTTCAGCGGCGAAAAACCGGCTTTTAAACGCGTCACGGTTAAGATTATTGGTGAGAGCGCCACACGCCGTCTGCAACTGTCGCGCGGCGATCTGGACATTGCTGATTCCCTGCCGATGGACCAGCTGGCGGCGCTGAAAAAAGAAGACAAAGTCGCGGTGGAAGAATTCCCGTCGCTGCGCGTGACGTATCTGTATCTTAATAACGCCAAAACGCCGCTTAACCAGGTGGATTTGCGCCGCGCGATTTCGTCTGCGGTGGATTATCAGGGCATGGTGAAGGGCATTCTCGGCGGTAATGCCAAACAAATGCGCGGGCCAATCCCGGATGGCATGTGGGGTTTTGACCCGACGGCCAAACAATACACTCTGGATCTGGCGCAGGCGAAAGCCGATCTGGGCAAAGTGAAAGACAAACCTCAGACGCTGGATTTCCTTTATTCCGATAACGATCCGAACTGGGAATCCATCGCGCTTGCCGTACAGGCCAGCCTCGGTCAGGCCGGGATCAACGTGAAGCTGGAAAAACTGGCGAACGCCACCATGCGCGACCGTATCGGGCAGGGTGATTACGATATTTCGATAGGTAACTGGAGCCCGGATTTCGCCGACCCGTACATGTTCATGAACTACTGGTTCGAGTCCGACAAAAAAGGGCTGCCGGGCAACCGTTCGTTTTATTCCAATCCTGACGTCGATGCGCTGCTGAAAAAAGCGGTGTCAGTCACTGACCAGAAACAGCGCACGGACTATTACCAGCAGGCGCAGAAAATCGTCATCGACGAAGCGGCGTATGTCTATCTGTTCCAGAAAAATTATCAGGTCGCGATGAACAAAGACGTCAAAGGTTTCGTTTTCAACCCGATGCTTGAACAGGTGTTTAACGTTGCGCAAATGAGCAAACAATAAATCCCCGTCATACTTCGAACCGCAGGTGCGTTGGCTGCGCTCAGTCGCCCCGGTCACAGGGTTCATCCCTGCTCCCGGGGACTTGTGAGCTGGCCGCCTTCCTGCAGCTCGAATTATTTAGGGCATTTGACCGGAGATATTATGACTTTCTGGACTCTGATCCGTCAGCGATGCTGGGGTTTGATACTGGTGATGGCGGGCGTTTGCGTCATCACTTTTATCATCTCGCACATGATCCCCGGCGATCCGGCGCGTCTGCTGGCGGGCGACCGTGCCAGTAACGAAATGGTCGAACATATCCGTGAGCAACTCGGGCTGAACCAGCCTTTGTATGTGCAGTTTTTCCGTTACGTGAGCGACCTGTTACACGGTGATTTAGGGACGTCGATCCGCACCGGCAGACCGGTGCTCGACGATCTCAAGGCTTTCTTCCCCGCCACGCTGGAACTGGCCGTCAGCGCACTGTTTCTGGCCATCGTGCTCGGCATTCCGCTGGGCGTGTTGTCAGCGGTATATCGCAATAAATTCCCGGATCACCTGGTGCGTCTGCTTTCCGTACTGGGGATTTCCACGCCAGCGTTCTGGCTGGGGCTGGGTGTCATCATCCTGTTTTATGGTCATCTGAATCTGCTGCCGGGCGGTGGAAGACTGGATGACTGGATGGATCCGCCCGTAAATATCACCGGCTTTTATGTCCTCGATTCGCTGCTGACCGGCAACTGGGACGCCTTCTGGAACAGTTTGCAACATCTGGCGATGCCAGCGCTGACGCTGGCGTTCGTCCACATGGGCATTGTGGCGCGGCAAATCCGCTCGGCGATGCTGGAGCAACTGAGTGAGGATTACATCCGCACGGCGCGCGCTAACGGGCTGTCGCGCTGGCGCGTGATCCTCAGCCACGCCTTGCCAAATGCGCTGATCCCTTCCGTGACCGTACTCGGGCTGGCGATGGGCGATCTGCTTTACGGCGCAGTGCTGACCGAAACGGTTTTTGCCTGGCCGGGCATGGGCGCTTATGTGGTGAATTCGATTCAGGCGCTGGATTTCCCGGCGGTGATGGGCTTTGCGGTGGTGGTGTCGTTTGCCTACGTCATCGTCAATTTGTGCGTGGATTTGCTGTATGTGTGGATTGACCCGCGCATTGGCCGGGAGGGGTGAGTGAATGTCTGTGATTGAACCTGGCGTGAATAACCACCGTGCGGGTATTGTGCCGCCGGACGTCAAACCGCGCTTCGCCACCTGGCGGCGGACTTTCCATCTGCTGAGCCGCAGCCCGCTGACGATGCTCGGGCTGGCGATCATGCTCATTGTCCTGTTTATCATGATTTTTTCGCCATGGCTGGTGCCGCACGATCCGAACGCCATCAGCCTGACCGACCGCTTGCAGGCACCGTCTGCCGCGCACTGGTTTGGCACCGATGAAGTCGGGCGCGATCTGTTCAGCCGCGTGCTGATCGGCAGCCAGCAGTCGGTCGCCGCCGGGCTGGCAGTGGTGATCATTGCGGGCACCATTGGCTCACTGCTGGGCTGTTTTTCCGGCGTGGTTGGCGGAGTCGTCGATGCGCTGATCATGCGCTGCATGGACATCATGCTGTCGGTGCCGTCGCTGGTCTTAACGATGGCGCTCGCGGCGGCGCTCGGCCCAAGTCTGTTCAACGCGATGCTGGCGATTGCCGTGGTGCGCATTCCGTTTTACGTCCGGCTGGCGCGCGGACAGACGCTGATGCTGCGCCATCAGGCGTACATGCAGGCCACGCGCACCTTCGGCGCGTCGCGCTGGCATCTGATCACCTGGCACGTATTGCGAAACGTGATGCCGCCGCTGGTGGTGCAGGCATCACTCGATATCGGCACCTCGATTCTGATGGCGGCGACGCTCGGCTTTATCGGCCTTGGCGCGCAACAGCCGACGGCAGAATGGGGGGCGATGGTATCGAATGGCCGTAATTATATTCTCGACCAGTGGTGGTATTCGGCCTTCCCCGGCGTGGCGATCCTGATCACCGCCACCGGTTTTAACCTGTTCGGTGACGGTCTGCGCGACCTGCTCGATCCGAAAAGCAGAGGGCGCTGAAATGGCTGAACAAAACAACGCGCCGGTTCTGGAAATCGACAATCTGCAACTGGTTTTCCCGGTTTACGGCGGCGAAGTGAAAGCGCTGAATCAGGTATCGCTGTCGGTCAGTGCCGGAGAAATTGTCGGCGTGGTCGGTGAATCCGGTTCCGGTAAATCGGTCACGGCGATGATGGCGATGCGCCTGTTACCCCCTGATGGTTTTACCGTGACGGGCGGCGAATTGCGCATGCTGGGCACCGATGTGGTTCACGCCAGCGAAGAACAGATGCGTACGCTGCGCGGTGCGCGGGTGGCGATGATTTTTCAGGAACCGATGAATGCGCTGAACCCGACGCGCAAAATCGGGCGACAGATGTGTGAGGTTATCTGTCTGCACCAGAAGATCAGCAAAGCGCAGGCCTGGAAAAAAGCCACCGGCCTGCTGGAAGATATGCAAATTGCCGACGCGGAGCAGGTGATGTCGCGTTATCCGTTCGAACTTTCCGGCGGTATGCGCCAGCGCGTGCTGATCGCAATGGCGTTTTCCTGTGAACCGGAACTGATTATCGCCGACGAACCGACAACCGCGCTGGATGTTACCGTGCAGCGTCAGGTTCTTCGCCTTTTGCAGCGCAAAGCCCGTGCCAGCGGTACCGCCGTCCTGTTTATCACTCACGATATGGCGGTGGTGTCGCAGCTTTGCGACCGCGTTTACGTGATGTACGCCGGGCATGTGATTGAAAGCGGCAACACGACAGACGTGATCGACTCGCCGTCGCACCCGTATTCCATCGGCCTGTTGCAGGCCGCGCCGGAAAATGGCGAACCGCGCAGCCTGCTGAAAGCCATTCCCGGCACGGTGCCGAACCTGTCAAAACTGCCGCAGGGCTGTGCGTTTCGGGGACGCTGTAATCACGCCGATGACCGCTGCACCCAAACGCCGGGGCTCGCGCCGTTGCCGCAATTTCCGCGTCAGTCGGTGGCCTGCTGGCACCCGCAAATTCCCATCCAACGCACAGAGGAGCTTTCCTGATGATTGCCGAAGCGTTAGTCGAACTCCAGGATGTCCGCGTGCGTTTCCCCGCCAGTTTTAACTGGCGCGGTAAACCGACCGGTTACGTCCATGCGCTCAACGGACTGGATCTGAATATCATCCGCGGTGAAACGCTGGGGATAGTCGGTGAGTCCGGTTGCGGTAAAAGCACGCTGGCTCAGTTGCTGATGGGGTTGCAAAAGCCGAGCAGCGGAGAAATTCACCGTGCGCGTCATGATAATTCCTGGTTCGGTTCCGGCATGCAAATGGTGTTTCAGGATCCGCAATCGTCGCTTGATCCGCGTCTGCCAGTCTGGCGGATTATCACCGAACCGGTGTTTGTGCAGAAACACAACAGCAGCCGCGAACGCCGTGAACTCGCCGCCACACTGGCGGAGCAGGTCGGCATCCGCAAAGAATACCTCGACCGTCTGCCGCATGAATTTTCCGGCGGTCAGCGCCAGCGTATTTCCATCGCCCGCGCGTTGTCCTCAGAGCCGGATATCATTGTGCTCGACGAACCCACCTCGGCGCTGGATATTTCCGTGCAGGCGCAAATCCTCAATTTGCTGGTGGAATTGCAACGACAGCGCAATCTGACGTATGTGCTGATTTCTCACAATGTGTCGGTGGTTCGTCACATGAGCGACCGCGTGGCGGTGATGTATCTCGGGCAAATCGTAGAGCTGGGCGCGGCGGAAAAAGTGCTGACAGCACCACAGCATCCTTACACCCGCCTGCTGCTTGATTCCGTTCCCCGCGCCGGACGGCTGTTAGATGACGGCGTCGTCGATAAAAAAGGGGAATTACCGAGCAACCGGAACCTGCCGATGGGATGCTATTTTCGCGAACGCTGTCCGCTGGCAGGTGACGGCTGCCAGCTGCCGCAGGAGCTTGTCTGCGGGGCAGGGGGTGTGGTGGCGAGATGTCATCGGGTTATGCCGGAGCGGGCATAAAGGCGCTTTTTTTATTATTTCCAGGTCAAGGTCAGGACCTTGGGTTGCCACCCACTCTGGCCTTAAGGTCAAAGTCGTGGGCGTCGGCCCACACCGACTTGGGGGGCGGCCTGTCGCCGCCACCCCCCAAGACCCCCCGGGCTCTTTTACTGCGCGCTGTCGCAGGCACGACGGACATGTTCCGGCGCATTAGCGGGTGGCGCAAATCCAGGTGCTTCGCACTGCCTTCTCTCGGTCTTCGAGCCTATGGTCTCGAAGCCGCTCCGTTCAGCTGAATTTTGAGCACGCCAATCAACCTTTTTAAAAGATGAAAAACAGTCTGCCGTTGATTTTAAGATCGTGCGGGCGATTCAGAAATCTTGCTGAACGGAGCGGCCTGGAGACCAAAGGCTCCAGGACCGGGAGAAGGAACCGCGCAGCGGCAAGATTTCCAGCCTGTCGCTGCGGTACCTGAAATATAGCCAGCGAGCAGAGCGCGCAGTAAAAGAGCCGGAGATTCTTAAGAGGCGCGGCGATAGGCGCCTCTTGAGGCCAGTTTGGGTGGCAACCCAAGGTCTTGACCTTAAGGCCAGTTTGAGTGGCAACCCAAAGTCTTGATTTTGATGTTAAGTCGTCACGATGTACGACCCGACATCAACAGATCCACGGTCCTCTCCCACTCGAACGGCTCCAGATCCGAATACCGGATCCCCTTTTCGGCCAGCGAATCCACCAGCTCTTGCTGGGTCAGCACCGTACCGGCACTCATATTGGGCGCGACACCCACATCCGCGAGCGTTTTCACGACTTCGCGCATTTCCTCGGCGCGGCGCTTGCCGTGTTCCGCAATCCGGCTGATCAGATAATGCGGTAACTGCGCATTCCAGCCGAGTGACGGGAAACTGGCGTGCAGCGAGGCCAGCACTTCTTTTTCGACGCCGTACTGACGCGCAGCGCTCAGGCATTCGGCGGTCAGGGCTTCGAGGCCTTTGATCATCACACTGCGGCACATTTTAATGGCGGACGCTTCTCCGACAGTTGTGCTGTGTACTTTGCTGTTAAAGCCGTTTTCGTTCAGCCATTCGCTGATGGCATACGCCTGCGTGCCGCCCAGCAGCAGCGGAGTTTTCAATCGGGCAGGCGGATAAGGTGCCATCACCGCGACGTCGATATAATTGCCGCCAGCCTGTTCAATTAACGCCATCGCCTCGTGTTTGGTGTGCGGTGAAACGGAATTCAGATCGAGAAAAAACTGGCCGGGGGCGAGATGACCGGCGACGGCTACAGCCACATTCAGCGCTTCGGCGGCGGTGACGGCGGAAAATATAATCTGACTGTCCTTAACCGCATCTTCTGCTGACGATGCAAAGCTCACTCCTGCCGCGCGGGCGCGCTGCCGGATGACTGCGGAACCGGTCTGCTTATCGAATGCCACAATATCCAGCGACGGATTAAGCTTTTTCAAATCTGTCGCCAGGATGGTACCGACCTCACCGAGGCCAATTAAGGTAATGCGCGTAACATTATTCATGATGATTCTCCTGACGCCCGTCCCAGACGCTGGCGGGGATCGCAACACGTCCTTCGAAAATCAGACGGGCGGTGCGTAACAGACCACAACCTGTGAGGCTTTCAGCGCCGGTTTTTGCCGGATCGAGCTGTAATTCCACGCTGAATTCGCCGGTCGGATGTTCGACGCTGATTAACGGCGTGTCGCCGGAAGGCGTATGCGCCAGTCCTTCGGTGATGCTGCCTGGGATCAGACAGGCGCTGGCTACGCTGACCGCGCCGAGTACGCCAATCGAGGCGTGGCAGCGGTGCGGAATGAACGTCCGGCTGGATATTGCGCCGCCGTTTCGAGGTTCGGCGATGAGTGTCATTTTAGGCACTGTACGCTGCGTCACATCGCCGAGATTCATTTTCGGCCCCGCCTGTAAGCGGATCGACTCAAGGCGTTTTTTCAGTTCTGCATCGGTATCCAGCTGTTCGCGGGTTTCATAACCCGTGCGCCCGAAATCTGCCGCGCGCAGCAGAATAACCGGCATGCCGTTGTCGATACAGGTGACGTCGATTCCGTCGAATGTGTCGCGGGCGTGGCCGGTCGGCAGCAATGCGCCGCAGCTGGAACCGGCGATATCGGCAAATTCCACACTGATTTTTGCCGCCGTTCCCGGTACGCCGTCGATGTGCAAATCGCCCTGATAACAAACCTGACCGTCTTCTACCGGGACATGCGCCGTGGCAATCTGACCGGTGTTTTCCATATAAATACGCACCGGCGTGATGCCGTTTCGGGCGGCAATCAGATTCCGTTCGAGGGCGAACGGGCCGACGGCGGCCAGAATATTGCCGCAGTTCTGGCCGTAATCCACCACGGCTTTGTCCACGTTAACCTGCGCAAACAGGTAATCGACATCGGCGTCAGAGCGGTCAGAGGGTCGGATAATAGCCACTTTGCTGGTCAGCGGATCGGCGCCGCCGAGACCATCTATCTGGCGCGGATCGGGAGAACCCATCACCGCCAGCAGCACGCGGTCGCGCAGCTTTTCATTTTGCGGCAAATCATCCGCCAGAAAAAACGCGCCTTTCGAGGTTCCGCCGCGCATCAGCAGGCAGGGAATTCGGGTCTGCGGCATATCGGCTCCTCAGCGCTTTTCGGCTTGTTCTAATTCTTCAGCAGAATCGAAATATTTCAGTCCTTTTTCAGCCAGACGCGGACGCATATTGTAGATATCCAGCCCGAGTTCGCCGTCGGCCATTCTTGCGCGTTTACTCTCTTCCAGCGCTTCGCGCTCCCGGCTGGCCTGCACGACATGGGCGACTTCTTCACGGCGGACGACTGCCACGCCGTCATCATCGGCGACGACAGCATCGCCCGGATACACCAGCTGTCCGGCGCAGACCACTGGCACGTTTACCGAACCCAGCGTTTCCTTGATGGTGCCCTGTGCATGAACTGCCCGCGACCAGACGCGAAATCCCATATCACGCAGCGTTTTGGTGTCACGCACACCGAGATCTGCCACCAGCCCGACCACGCCACGCGCTTTCAGCGACGTGGCCAGCAGATCGCCAAAGAACCCGTCAGAGCAGGGCGATGTCGGCGCAACCACCAGAATGTCGCCCGGCTGACATTGTTCGACAGCCACATGGAACATCCAGTTATCGCCCTGTGCGGTGAGCACGGTGACAGCGCTGCCGGAAATCGCACAATCCTGCTGAATAGGGCGGATGCCCGCATCCAGCAGCCCCTTGCGGCCCTGCGCTTCATGCACGGTTGCGACACCGAAAGCCGCAAGTGCTGAAACGTCGGCTTTATTTGCCCGTGGAATATGGCGAACCACGACGCCTTTTTTACCGACCAGACTCATGCTAAATCCTCCGTCACGCGCGGGAAAATGCTCTGATAACCCTCGCCGTAAACGATGTTTTTGGTGCTGGTGATACCGACGTTGCGCTTGGCCTGCACGCCGCGCTGCTGGGCGACGCGGGTGTAGTATTCCCACAAGTGTTCCTGACCGGCCATGCACTGAATCGCCTGATATTTTTTGTCCCAGACGTCGGTGATATCGAGCAGTACGTCAGGTTTCCATTCACACTGTTCCGGCTGATGCGGCTCGAAACAGTAAACCGGCGGTGCGCCGACGATGGTTTCGCCGGGCTTATAACCTTCGGCCTGGGCGATAATGCGTGCTTCCTGCGCCAGATGGGTGGCCATCGGATGATCGTAGTTGTACGGGTCTTTCAGTGAGTGGGTCAGGACGAAATGCGGCTGCACGCGGCGGTAAACATCGGCCAGACGGAACAGCGATTCTTTGTCTGCGCGCAGCGGGTAATCTCCCATATCAAAAAACTCGACGGTGGCGCCGAGGATCTCAGCCGCGGCCATCGCTTCTTCGCGTCGCGACGCTTTCACAATCTCTTCGTTCATATTGCCTTTGCGCCACAGTTTGGCGGATTCGCCTCGCTCGCCGAAAGACAGGCAAACGATGTGAACGGCGTAACCGGCCTGTGTATGTTTCGCGATGGCACCGCCTGCGCGCCAGACGAAATCGGCGGAGTGGGCGCTGACGACTAATGCACTTTTGCTTTCATCTTTTTTTGGCTGAGTCATGACTATGTCCTGGGTTTAGGGTGAGCTGATTGCCTGAGTTCCATGCTGTCAGTCCGTGCCTGCGGCGGGTAATTCATTTGATTGCAGGGGGTATGCGTTTTATTTATATTGCTGAGGGATGTCACGAAAAAAAGCCTGACGGGAGAAGGGGATGGCACAAGACGAGATGCTGAGTAACCTGATGCAAATACGCGCTTTTTGTCAGGTGGTCGATCAGGGAAGTGTATCGCGTGCAGCCGATGAGCTTTACCGCACGCAGTCGGCGGTGACGAGGGCGATCCGCGATCTGGAACAGGCTCTCGACGTGCCTTTGTTTGAACGTCATGCCAACGGAATGCTGCTCACCGATTTTGGTAAATGCGTGCTGCCGCGTGCGCGCCGGGCGATTGCCGAATTGCGGCTGATCCCGTCGCAGCTGGCGAAATTACACGGCAAAGCCGGGCAAACGCGCAGTGAAACCGAACCGCTGTATTTGTTTAATGTCCGGCGCCTGCAAATTTTCATTTCACTGTGTAAAACGCGGCATATGCAGACGGTCGCCACGCTGCTCGGGCTGAGCCAGCCTGCGGTCAGCGCGGCGTTGAAGGTGTTGGAAAACGGTGCAGGTCAGGCGCTGCTGGAACGCACGCCGCACGGCATGATGCCGTCGCTGGCCGGGCAGGATATCGTGCCGAATTTGCGCCGTGCGCTCAACGAACTGCGGCATATTCCCGCCGATATCGCCGCCCGTCGTGGCGTGCTGGAAGGCACGGTGCAGGTCGGCGCACTGCCGCTCGGGCGCACACGTTTGCTGCCACAAGCGATCATCGGGCTGACACAGCGTTACGGTGGCGTCAAAGTGATCACCAATGAAAGTGCGTTCAGCGCGCTGGCGTCCGAGCTGCGTTCGGGCGAGGTGGATTTTATCTTCGGCGCGCTGCGCTCGAGCGATTATGCGGCGGATATGGTGACGGAAACGCTGTTTACCGAAAGCATGGTCATCCTGGCGCGAAAAGGGCATCCGCTGCTCAGCGAACCGGTAACGCAGGAACATCTGCGTACCGCGCGCTGGGTCTTGCCGCGGGCAGAAACCCCGGCGCGGCGGTTACTGGATAACAGCTTTACCGCGATGGAAATCCCGCCGCCCGATCCGGTGGTGGAAAGCGGCGATCTGGGCATTGTGCGCGGCTTGCTGCTCGGTTCAGATATGCTGGCTGCCGTTTCCGCCCGCCAGCTGGAACACGAACTGGAAAGCGGCGAGCTGATAAAACTGCCGCTGGATCTGGCCGATACGCATCGCGCCATCGGCCTGACTTTCCGCGCAGGAAGCCTGCTTTCCCCCGCCGCACAGGCGCTGGTGAAGGAAATACGGCAGGTTTGCCGCTCATCACTCACCCAATAAACAGGCCATACTGTTGATCAAACGAGTAGAAAAGGATCCTTCAACGTTAGAAAGGCATGCCAATCTGAACTGATTAAAAGTGCATGCAAGGGGAAGAGAACGTTTTCAAAGGATTGCAGATTTGCATAGCTTACGGCCGCTTTCAGAAAGCTTGCTGAATGAGTATTTCGAGACCGAAAGGCTCGAACACCGAAATGAAGGCACCGCGCAGTAAAAAGACGCGGAGATTCAAAAGAGGCCCCGTCCTGGGTCTCTTTTGTCGGTTTAGGCGCAAGGAGTTATGTGATCACAGTTACTGAAAACCGAAACTTTCCCGATCATCTGCCCGCCCTCACGGCGAGTAAAAAACCGTGCCCGTTCCGGTCTAAACGGAAATCTTCCTGACGGTTTGCCCGGATACAGTTTCCTGCCCGTTCGGTCCGTAGAATTTTTGTGTCTGGCTGGCGTTGAGAATAGCCAAAGCCTCGGTGTTGTAAGCAATTTGTTTGCCCAGCAACATGCCGTTGTGACGATTGATCTGACTCAGCTTGGTGGTAAGTTGCACCACCTCTTTCCACATCGCGGCGATTTCCGGCTGACGGGAGTAGGGGGCACTTTGTTTCAGACGTTCGTCATGCTGACGACGCTGTTTATCAAGATAGTCTACCGTAGCGAGCAATGAGCTCTTTTGCTCGGTGATATGCTGCAGGGCCGCTCCGTTCACGCGGCCTGAGCACAGTATCGTTTGTTCGTGATTAATCACTTGATCCAGCGCTTGCAACGTTTCAACCAAGGTAGTCATGGACTTGATAAAATTCTTCATCGGGCCTTATTACCTTCCAACTTTTTCGTCTCCGAGCCGGGTCTGCGGCTTAAAAACCTTTGAGATAATCCTGCGTGTCCTTCAACAGAGCATCAGCAATTTTGCCGGTATCCATGGTCAGTTTGCCATCACGGATAGCTTGTTTCAGTTCGTCGACACGTGCCGTATTGATGTCCTGTGCACTTGACTGAGTCAGAGACGTTTGCGCTGAGCTCAGGGTCACCGCCGTACCGCTGGTGGTGGTACCAGAAACAGTGTCTTCTTTGCGCGTATTCTGAACAGAAGCTTCAGAAGGATCACGCTGCTGGATCGAAGTTAAAGGTGAAACACCTTGAGTACGATCGATAGCCATATAAATATTCTCCGGTAAGGGTATTCAGGGCCTTTAATGTGACGCAAACCCTAAAAATGCCGTCGTGGGACGACTCTGATACGTTTGTTATCGACATGTGGCGAAATAACTTTAGCCTTAATTGCAGCTTTTTCTACAAATACGGTTGCAATTCAACCTAAATTGTCACTGTCACAGACCCATCTGAGCCCACTGTCCCGTTCACAATTACGCCTGACGGCATTCTTATCCGCACGGATTCATTTGCTGCTGCGTTGTTCATTGCCTTACCGGCGCTGGATACGTTAAAACCACTGCCTGTCGCCTGTACCTGCACTTCCTGACCCGCATGCACCATCCACGGACGGCGAAGCATCGACAACGTTAACGGCTGACCGATGTTGATATTGCGCAGCGTAACGCCGTTAATCGCCTGATTACTGTCAAGAATCGCTTTCGGCGGCAGGAGATCCAGACGCCCGTTCCTGGCTTCCAGATCCGTTTGCGCCAGATGCGCTCCCGCAGGCACATTTTTCGCCGCAACCCAGTAAGTTCCGCTCACCTGAACCTTGGTCTGCACATAAATTTTCTGGCCGTTACAGTTCACCGCCACCGAGACATTTCCCCAGGTGCGGCTGTTAGACGAAAGCATAAATTGTGGCGATAAACACTGCGGCTGACGCGCGGCGGGTGTCATCACCACCACTTTCACCTGCATTCCGCTGTCGGCATATTGCTGACGGAAGAACTGCTGGAGCTGCGAGGTCAGTAGTGTATCGCTATTGGCCGACGCAGGCACGCTTTTGGCCGGCGCATTTTGTGCAAAGCTGGTCCCGCCGGATGTCAGACCCAGAAGAATGCAGCCCAGCGTGATGCTTAAACGTCGGAGTTCCAGCCTGTTCATACGCGATTTACCTTTGTGCCCGATGTGTCGGCGAAAAGTCTACTGGGGACAAGTCTACCCTCAGTTTGCAATTCCTAAAGGGACAAATAGCGGACGATTTTGCGCTTATTCAGACGATAGGTTGTTGACACCCGCATTTATGCTGTCGACTCCAAAATCTCACTTTGCGGAGGGCGCATGCTCGACAAATTGAACGCCGCACTACAGTTCCAACAGGAAGCGCTCAACCTGCGCGCCCAGCGGCAAGAAATACTTTCAGCCAATATCGCCAACGCCGATACCCCGGGGTATCAGGCGCGCGATATCGATTTCGCCAGTCAGTTGCAGAAAGTGATGGAGCAGGGCCGCGCCAGTGAAAGCGGCATGTCTTTGTCACTGACGTCTGACCGCCACATCGCGGCGTCAAACGTTTCGCCCGCCGACATGGATTTGATGTACCGGATCCCTGATCAACCGTCGGCAGACGGTAACACGGTCGATATGGACCGTGAACGTACCAACTTTGCGGATAACAGCGTGCGCTATCAGACCGATTTGACCGTCCTTGGCGGCCAAATTAAAGGGATGATGTCGGTGCTGCAAGGATAAAACCTATGTCGATGCTCGGTATTTTTGATATCGCCGGTTCTGCGCTTGCCGCGCAGTCTCAGCGTCTGAACGTCAGCGCCAGTAACATGGCTAACGCCGACAGTGTGACCGGCCCGGATGGTCAGCCTTACAAGGCTAAACAGGTCGTGTTTCAGGTGAACGCGGCGCCGGGGCAGGAAACCGGCGGCGTGAAAGTGGCGCAGATCGTTGATGATCCGGCGCCGGTGCGCATGGTGTACGAGCCCGGTAATCCGATGGCGGATGCGAAAGGGTATGTGCAGATGCCAAACGTAGATGTGGTCAGCGAAATGGTCAACACCATCTCCGCTTCCCGCAGTTATCAGGCCAACGTCGAGGTGCTCAACACCACTAAGTCGTTGATGATGAAAACTCTCACTCTGGGGCAATAGCGGAGCGAAATATGTCTATAACGACGTCGATTAATGACACCACTGATAACACAACGATCACCAGTACCGGCTCCAGCACGTCCACAACCGGAACCAGCTCGGCCGATGATCTCTCCAGTAGTTTCCTGACCTTGCTGGTCGCTCAGCTGAAAAACCAGGATCCCACCAATCCGATGGATAACAGCCAGCTCACCAGCCAGCTGGCACAAATCAGCACCGTGAGCGGGATTGAAAAACTCAACACCACGCTGGGCGGCATCTCCGGGCAAATCTCCAGCGGCACTTCCGTTCAGGCCAGTTCCCTGATTGGCCACGGCGTGATGGTCTCCGGCAGCGCGATCCTGGTGGGCAAAGACACCGACGGCACGGTCAGTACCACACCCTTCGGCTTCGAGCTGGAAACCGCGGCAAGCAGCGTCACCGCCACCGTCAGCGATTCCACCGGCAAAGTGGTGAAAACCCTCAGCCTGGGGTCTCAGACAGCGGGCGTTCACAGCTACACCTGGGACGGCACGCAGGACGATGGCACTGCTGCACCGGATGGCAGCTACACCTTCAGCATCAATGCCCTGAACAACAGTCAGCAAATGGTGGCAACACCGCTGAACTATGCGCTGGTCAATGGTGTAACCAAAGATTCATCCGGGAATACCGCGTTGGATCTGGGCGTGCGCGGAACCGCAACTGTCGATTCTGTACGCCAGATTTTGTAAGAGAGTCACTCAGACCGCTCCCTCCCCTGCGAAGGGGAGGGTTGGGGGGGGCCGAATGGCAACGCAGTCGCTGCCTGCAAAATCCCTTCCCAACCTCCCCCTTCTCAGGGGGAGGAGCTACAAACACTACACACAGTAAAATGGAGCTAACATGAGCTTTTCCCAAGCAGTCAGCGGCCTGAGCGCGGCATCGACCAACCTCGACGTGATTGGTAACAACATCGCCAACTCCGCCACCGTTGGTTTTAAGACAGCCACCGCCTCTTTTGCCGATATGTTTGCCGGTTCTCAGACCGGTATGGGCGTAAAAGTCGCCGCTGTCACACAGAACTTTAACGACGGTACCACCACCAACACCTCCCGCGGGCTGGATGTGGCACTGAGCGGTAACGGTTTCTTCCGTCTGACCGACAGCAGCGGTGCGGTTTACTACTCCCGCAATGGCCAGTTCTCCCTCGATGCGAACCGTAATCTGGTGAACATGCAGGGGCTGAGCGTGACCGGTTACCCGGCGACTGGTACACCGCCAACTATCGCCGCGGGCGCACAGCCTGTTGCACTGAGCGTCCCGACCACCATGATGAGCGCGAAAGCCACCACCGCAGCCACCATGGTGGCCAACCTGAACTCAACCGACACCGTGCCAACCACGGCAACGTTTAGCAGCAGCGATGACACCAGCTACAACTACGTCAACAGCATCACCACCTATGACTCACAGGGTAACGCGCACGATAACAACCTGTACTTCGTGAAAACCTCTGCGAACAACTGGGATGTGTACGCTCAGGACGGCAGCGTTTCAGGTTCAACGGCGGCCAAAATTGGTTCTCTTCAATACGACACCAGTGGCGCACTGGTCAGCACCACCGACGCAACAGGCGCTGCCAACGCGGGTCTGGCACTGACATTGCCGATGAACACCGCCACCAACGGTACGGTGACGCCGCAAACCGTGTCTCTGGATTTCACCGGCAGTATTCAGCAGAGCACCGGCAGCGACAGCATCGGTTCCCAGAATCAGGATGGTTATGCAGCAGGCCAGATGACCGGCTACACCATCAATGACGACGGCACCATTTCCGGGACTTACTCCAACAATAAAACCCAGTTACTGGGACAAATTGTGCTGAGTAACTTCTCCAACCCTGAAGGTCTGAAATCTGAAGGCGATAACGTGTGGACGGCGACCTCTTCTTCAGGTCAGGCCGTGACCGGTATCGCGGGTCAGGGCGGTTTGGCGTCCATGACCAGTGGCGCACTGGAATCTTCCAACGTCGATCTGAGTGCGGAGCTGGTCAACATGATCGTGGCTCAGCGTAACTATCAGTCGAATGCGCAGACCATCAAAACTCAGGACTCCATCCTGAACACGTTGGTTAACCTGCGCTAACGCGCGACTTAAAAACAGGGCAGCACTATGGATCGCGCTATCTACACCGCGAGCGGCGCAGCCAGCCAGACGCTGGTTCAGCAGTCGGTCACGTCAAGTAACCTGGCTAACGCTTCCACACCGGGCTTTCGCGCACAGCTTTTAGCCATGCGCGCCGTACCAGTGGATGGCGAAAGCCTGCAAACGCGTACGCTGGTCACGGCGTCCACACCGGGCGCAGACATGACTCAGGGGAAACTTAACTACACCGGTCGTCCGCTGGATGTGGCTTTACAGCAGGATGGTTTCCTGGCGGTGCAGATGCCTGATGGCACTGAAGCGTACACACGCAACGGTGACATGCAGGTCTCACCTACCAACCAGCTGACCATTCAGGGTCATCCGGTGATGGGGGATAACGGGCCAATCGAAGTTCCGCCGCAGTCTCAGCTCACGATTTCTGCGGACGGGACCATTGCTGTCCTGGAAGCCGGCGCTGATCCCAACACCATGGGGCAGCTCGGCAAACTGAAACTGGTGAAGGCGGCTGGCAATGAAGTGACCCGCGGAGACGACGGCATGTTCCGTCCGACCGCCGCGACGGCGCAAGCCCGGGGCGCGACATTGCAGGCCGATCCGACCATTCACGTGATGCCCGGAACACTCGAAGGCAGTAACGCGGATCCGGTTTCGACCATGGTTGACATGATAGCCAACGCACGCCGCTTTGAGATGCAGATGAAAGTCATCCACAGCGTCGATGAAAATGAACAGAGTGCCAACAATCTGCTGTCAATGAGCTGATGATGGCAGAGGAGTAATGACATGATCCCATCGCTATATATTGCGAAGACCGGGCTGGATGCCCAGCAGACCAACATGGATGTTATCGCCAACAACCTGGCGAACGTCAGCACCAACGGCTTCAAACGCCAGCGTGCGGTTTTCGAAGATTTGCTGTACCAGACAGTCCGTCAGCCAGGTGCACAGTCTTCTGAACAGACGAACCTGCCTTCCGGTTTGCAAATCGGTACCGGTGTTCGTCCGGTTTCGACCGAGCGCCTGTTCTCACAGGGCAACCTGTCGCAGACCAGCAACAGTAAAGACATCGCGATCAAAGGCGAAGGTTTCTTCCAGGTGCAGCTGCCTGATGGCACCACCGCCTATACCCGCGACGGTTCTTTCCAGGTTGATCAGAACGGCCAGCTGGTCACTTCCAGCGGCTACCAGATCATCCCTGCGATCACCATTCCGGCGAATGCCCTGAGCATGACCGTGGGTCGTGACGGTATCGTCAGCGTGACTGTGCAAGGGCAGACCGCCGCACAACAGGTCGGCCAGCTGACGCTGAGCACCTTCATCAACAACAGCGGCCTGGAATCTATGGGTGAAAACCTGTACCAGGAAACCCAAAGTTCTGGCGCACCAACAGACAGCACGCCGGGTCTGAACGGTGCGGGCCTGTTGTATCAGGGTTATGTCGAAACCTCTAACGTCAACGTGGCGGAAGAGCTGGTCAACATGATCCAGACGCAGCGTGCTTACGAAATCAACAGTAAAGCGGTGTCCACGTCGGACGAAATGCTGCAAAAACTTTCTCAGCTGTAAGTTTTTGTGGTGGTAAGAAAAATAAGAGGGCAGGGGCAAATTTGCTTCTGCCCTGAACCGGTTCAGATCCCTACCAGGTCGATTTTTTTAAGGCGATAACTGTGGTGACCAAAAAAATAACGTCGGTAATGACTTCTTATACAGACCGACCAGGCAAGCTGGTGCTGCCGCTGTTAGTCACGTTACTGGCGAATGGCTGTGCGTATATGCCCCATACTCCGCTGGTACCCGGCGCAACGTCCGCCGCGCCTGCACCTGCCGCACCGCCGGTTCCCAACGGTTCGATTTTCCAGTCCGTTCAGCCGATGAACTATGGTTATCAGCCTCTGTTTGAAGACCGCCGTCCACGTAACGTCGGTGACACTCTGACTATCGTCTTGCAGGAAAATGTGAGTGCGAGCAAAAGCTCCTCAGCGAACGCCAGCCGCAACGGGTCAACCACCTTTGGTGCCGCCACTGCGCCCCGCTATCTTGAAGGCCTGTTCGGCAATGCGCGCGCCGATGTCGATATGAGCGGTGCCAACACCTTCGCCGGGAAAGGCGGTGCAGCGGCCAACAACACCTTCAGCGGCACACTGACCGTGACGGTTGCGGAAGTGCTGGCTAACGGCAACCTGAAAGTTGTCGGTGAAAAACAAATCGAGATTAATCAGGGAACCGAATTTATCCGGTTCTCCGGTGTGGTCAACCCACGCACCATCAGCGGTGCCAACGCCGTTATCTCCACGCAAGTGGCTGATGCGCGCATCGAATACGTGGGCAACGGCTACATCAATGAAGCGCAGAACATGGGCTGGTTGCAGCGGTTCTTCCTAAACTTATCGCCGTTATAACGAGGCAATCATGCGAAAATTCCTTTCCGGTGTTATCTGTCTGGCGATGTCCGCCCTGGTGGTACTGCCCGCATCCGCCGACCGTATTCGTGATTTGACGACGGTACAAGGTGTGCGTGATAACGCCCTGATCGGCTACGGCTTAGTCGTTGGTCTCGACGGAACCGGTGACCAGACCACGCAGACGCCATTTACCACCCAGACGCTGACCAACATGTTGTCTCAGTTAGGGATCACCGTACCGGCGGGCACCAACATGCAGTTGAAAAACGTGGCAGCCGTGATGGTTACCGCCAAAATGCCGCCATTCTCACGCGCCGGTCAGGCGATTGATGTCGTGGTTTCCTCAATGGGTAATGCCAAAAGCATCCGCGGCGGAACTTTGCTGATGACGCCAATGAAAGGGGTCGATAATCAGGTATACGCGCTGGCGCAGGGTAACGTGCTGGTCGGCGGTGCCGGGGCTTCTGCCGGCGGCAGCAGCGTAACGGTTAACCAGGTTTCCGGTGGCCGTATTACCGGCGGCGCGACCATTGAACGCGAACTGCCAAGCACCTTCGGCACCGAAGGCGTGATTAACCTTCAGCTTAATGATGAAGACTTCAATCTCGCGCAGCAGGTCAGCGACGCCATTAACCGTCAGGGAATGGGTTCTGCCTCGGCGCTGGATTCCCGCAATATTCAGGTCATCGTGCCGCGCGGCAATACCTCGCAGGTGCGCATTCTGGCGCAGATTCAGAACATCGAAGTCAACGTCGGGCCAATGGATGCGAAAGTGATCATCAACTCCCGTACCGGCTCGGTGGTGATGAACCGCGACGTGACGCTCGACAATTGCGCCGTGGCGCAGGGCAATCTGTCTGTGGTGGTCGATCGCCAGAACGACGTCAGCCAGCCGAATACGCCATTTGGCGGCGGCCAGACCGTCGTGACGCCAAATACCAATATTTCCGTCCGTCAGTCCGGGGGTTCTATTCAGCAGGTGCGTTCGAGCGCCAGTCTGAACAACGTGGTCCGCACACTTAACGCGTTAGGCGCGACGCCTATCGATCTGATGTCCATCCTGCAGGCGATGAAAACAGCCGGCTGCCTGCGTGCTGATTTGGAAATTATCTGATGAGCGATCTGATGTCGATGTCAGGGGCGTTTGACCCGCAGGGTGCGGCGTACGACACGAATTCCCTGAACAAACTGAAGCGGGACGTTTCGCAGGATCCGCAGGCCCACATCAAAGAAGTCGCTAAACAGTTCGAAGGCGTCTTCGTGCAGATGATGCTGAAAAGCATGCGTCAGGCGCTGCCGCAGGGGGGGATCCTCGATAACCAGTCCACCAAGCTTTATACATCGATGTACGATCAGCAAATTGCGCAGGACATGTCCGACAAAGGGTTGGGCATGGCCGACATGATGGTGGAACAGCTGACCGGCGGCTCAAAACAGCCGTCTGAACTGGCGGGCACAACGCCAATGGCGCTCGACGGCGAAGTGCTGAAAACCATGCCCATTCAGGCGATGGAACAGTATCTGCGCAAAGTCATTCCGACCGCGCCGGATCGCACCACCGGCGGCACGCCACTGCCAACCGACAGCGGCCAGTTCGTCTCCAGCCTGAGTATTCCGGCGCAGGTGGCGAGTAAAGACAGCGGCATCTCCCATCAGCTGATTGTGGCGCAGGCCGCACTGGAATCCGGCTGGGGTCAGCGCGAAATTCCAACCGCCGACGGTAAGCGCAGCTACAACCTGTTCGGCATCAAAGCCGGCAGCAGCTGGGACGGCCCGACGACCAATATCACTACCACGGAATATGCCAACGGCGTGGCGAAAAAAGTTCAGGCCAGTTTCCGTGTTTACGGCTCTTACGTGGAAGCGATCAGCGACTACATCAAACTGCTCACCAACAACCCGCGCTACGCCCAGGTGGCGTCCGCGAATACACCTGAACAGGCCGCGCATGCGCTGCAACGCGCGGGCTATGCGACGGATCCGAATTATGCCGAAAAACTGGTGAGTGTGATCCAGAAAATCAAAGGCGCGGGCGAGCAGGCTGTGAAAGCTTACAGCCATGATTTAAAAGATATTTTTTAGTGCCGCAAAAGCGTGTTTTTTTTCTCAAGTTTTAGCCGTACAGGCCGATAACACGTTAAGAATGGGAAAAGGGGAAAGCCCCGTTTCAGTTCCCTTAATTACACGGTGGTAAAAAAGTCACCGGCAGCCAAAAGGTCACTCATGTCCAGTAGCTTAATTAATACCGCAATGAGCGGACTGAACGCAGCGCAGGCCGCGCTCAGTACCACCGGCAACAACATCGCGAACGTCAGCGTAGCCGGTTATAACCGCCAGACTGCCATCATCACTCAGAGCAACGGGACGTCGACGTCTGCCGGGTATATTGGCAATGGTGTGACGGTGACGGGCGTGAACCGTGAGTACAACTCTTTTGTCGTGAAGCAACTGCTGGGCGCGAGCGCGACAGGCAGTGCGCTGTCAACGCAGCTTGATCAGGCCAGCTCCATCGATGATTTGCTGGGTGACAGCTCGACCGGTATCGATGCCACCATGGCAACGTTCTTTACCGGCCTGCAAACGCTGACCAGCAACGCCAGCGACAGCTCGGCGCGTCAGGCCGTTTTGGGTGAAGCGCAGGGTTTAACCGCGCAGTTCAACAGTTCGGCGAAATACCTGAGCGACATGAATACTGCCGTTAACCAGCAAATTACGCAGAACGTTGATCAGATCAACACCTATGCGGCGCAGATTGCCAAGCTGAATAACCAGATTACCGCGACGCGCGGCAGCAGCGGGCAGGAACCTAACGCCTTGCTCGATCAGCGTGATCAACTGGTCAGTCAGCTTAATGACATTACCGGTGTGACCGTCACGCAGCAGGACGGTGATACGTACAACGTTTCCTTTGCTAACGGTACGCCGCTGGTGAGTGGCGGAACGTCGAAAACGGTTGTGGCAATACCGTCCAGCGCGGATCCGTCAAAACTGACGGTCGGCATGACCCAGCCTGATGGCACGGTTTCACAAATTCAGGAAAGCCGTCTGACTACCGGTTCACTCGGTGGCACACTGGCATTCCGCAAAGACAACCTGGAACCGGCGATCAACCAGCTGGGTCAGCTTGCGCTGTCCATGGCAGATGCCTTCAACAGCACCAACAAAGCCGGTTTTGATCTCAACGGTGACGCCGGTACAGATTTCTTCTCGTTCACCGGCGCAACTACGGTGGCGAATACCAAAAACACCGGCACTGCGGACGTGAGTGTGGCTTATAAAGACACCACCGCTGTGAAAGCCAGCGATTACACCATGGCTTACGACGGTACATCGTGGAACGTCACCCGCGTTTCCGATGGCGCAAAAATCACGCCAACGGCAGGCACCGACAGCAGCGGTAATCCGACGATGGACTTTGACGGCCTATCCGTTTCCGTCACCGGAACGCCAGCCACTAACGACAGCATCACCATCAAAACGGTGAGCAACGTTGCCGGCAGCATTAATGTCGCTATCAATGATTCTTCCCTGATTGCCGCCGCAGGCGCAGCAGACAGCGGCGTCAGCGATAACACCAACGCCCAAAAATTGCTGAACCTGCAAACCGCAAAACTGGTGGAAGGTAAATCTACCCTGACCGGCGCGTATGCCAGCCTGGTGAGTAACGTCGGTAACCAGGTTGCCACGCTGACCACCACCAGCACGGCGCAGGCCAATATCGTGACGCAACTGACCACGCAACAGCAGTCTATCTCCGGGGTTAACCTCGATGAAGAATACGGCGATCTGCAACGTTACCAGCAATATTATCTGGCGAACGCGCAGGTTGTGCAGACGGCTTCGACCATCTTTGACGCGATCATCAACATTCGCTGATCTTTGAACTGATAAGGAACTGATGCCATGCGCCTTAGTACCAACATGATTTACGACCAGAACATGAACGCGGTGTTAGAAGGTCAGAACCGTTTCCAGGCGACCGGTTTACAGCTGTCCACCGGCTCGAAAGTCAGCAAGCCTTCTGATGATCCGCTGGCCGCTTCGCAGGCCGTTCTGGTTCGTCAGGCACAGGCTGAAAACAGCCAGTTTTCCGTGGCGCGTACCTTTGCCAACCAGAGTATGAGTCAGGAAGAATCGACGTTAAGCAGCGTGACATCCACCATTCAGGATGCGCAGACGCTGATTGTCCAGGCCGGTGACGGTTCCCTGAGCGACGACGACCGTTCCTCTCTGGCGACCAAACTGGAAAGCCTGAAGTCACAGTTACTGAACCTGGCAAACAGCACCGACGGCAATGGCCGTTACATTTTTGCCGGTTACAAAAGTGATACGCCGCCGTACACGCAGGACGCGACAACGGGCGCTGTAACCTATTCCGGTGGCACAACGGCGCTGACCCAGCAGGTTGATGCCAGCCGTACCATGACCATCAGCCATACCGGTAATCAGGTTTTCAATACCCTGACTGGCGATGCGAAAGCGGAACCCGATGGCTCCGCCAGCGAATCCGATATTTTCAAAACCATCGACGGTGCGCTGACTGCGCTGAAAACACCTTCTGCGGATTACACCTCTGATACAGAATATTCAGATGCGATCGACAAAGCCAACCGCGGGCTGAGCAACTCACTCAACAACGTGCTGTCTGTGCGTTCAGAGTTGGGTACCCAGATGAGCGAACTGGATAACCTGGATACGCTCGGAGATAACCGCGAAGTGGCAAACTCGACCAAACTCAGTAATTTGGTCGATACCGAATGGACATCCGCAATTTCGACGTACACGCTGCAACAGGTCGCACTTCAGGCCTCTTACAAAACCTACAGCGCCATGCAGGGGATGTCCCTGTTCCAGATGAATTCGTAATTCTTCCGGCGCGTCTCCTGACGCGCCCGCTTACTCTCTTCGTTATCGACTGCCGTCTGTGGCTAAAGCAGACACGCAGGCCCTTTTCTGATTGTACTTAAACCGGGTACCTTCAGCTTTGTATGTCACTTTTTCTAAGGTTGAAGTGACATACGCTTTTTCCTCTTCCTATTCCGAACTGGCTCAGCGCTGGAGCCTTCGCTCACCCCGGTCACATACTTATTGTATGCTCCCGGGGATTCGTTCAGTTGCCGCCTCGATCCAATCCGGATTATTTCGGGGAAAAGGTGATCAATGAAACGGCCTAATGACCCAATAAGGCGAGCAGGACGGGGAACAGGAACGGGGCGAGGAGGGAAGTGATAATCCCGCAAATCACCAGCGCCAGCGAACTGAACGCGCCTTCCTGATAATCCATTTCTGCGCAACGTGCGGTGCCGAGTGCGTGAGAGGCGGTGCCCATCGCCAGACCGCGTGAGGCTTTGGTGGTGATCTTCAGCACATTCAGAATGCTGTGGCCGAAGACTGCACCCAGGATCCCGACAAAGATAACGCACACGGCGCTGATGGCCGGAATTCCGTGAATGGATTGCGCGGTGGCCATCGCAATCGGCGTGGTGACGGATTTAGGCATGACAGACGCGGCAATTTCCGGCGTCGCCCCCATCCATAACGCAATTGCAGTACCGGTGGTCATCGCCACGATGCTGCCGATAAAACAGATGCTGATGATGGATTTCCACCGCGCGCGGATCTGGTGCAGTTGCTCATAAAGCGGAAACGCCAGCGCGACGACGGCGGGTTGCAGCAAATCGTTGAGAATTTTACTGCCGGCAAAATAGCGTGTGTAAGGGATATTCGTGACCAGCAGCAGAGGGATGATAATCACCATCGACATCAGCAGCGGATTGAGTAACGGCATTTTGAGTTTGATTGCCAGCTTGCGTGCAGCGAAAAACACCAGCAGCGTCAGCGGAAGTGACCACAGAATATCAATCATTTTTCTTCTCCGCCTTGTCAGTCACCGCACCGCGATCGCCATGAATATAGTGGGAACAATAGGCGACGACCAGCAACACAATAATCGTACTCACCAGACAAGACACCACCAGAGGACCGAACTGTGTCCGCAGCTGTTCGTAGTAATTCATCACCCCGACGCCGATGGGCACGAACAGCAACGCCATATAACGGATGAGAACATTGCAGCCCGGTTTGACCCATTTAAACGGCAGAATTTGCGTGGAAAGCAGCCCGAAGAGGATCAGCATCCCGATGATGCTGCCGGGAATAGTGATCGGTAAAAGAGATGAAATCGCGTTCCCGGCGAACAGACAGAGGTATATCAGGATAAATGCCCGGATATAGTGAAAAGCCAGAGATAATGCGTTGTTCATAGTGATTTGCCCGCTTGAATGATGTATTCATCATACAATTAAGATGTGATCTGCGCCACATAACCAAGTATGAAATTTAGGAATGAAGTGTATTCGATTGCGGAGATCGCCGCATTGCGATTTTCAATTGCGGGCTGGTGCAAGTTTCGGTTTCTCAGTAGCAGGATCACCGCACCAGGCGGTTTTAAAAGCAGTACGGCGCAAGTTTCGGTTTCTCAATAGCAGTGATCACTTAACGTGCTGCGCCGAAACCGACCAAAGAGGCCAGGACGGGGCCTCTTTGGAATCTCCACGTCTTTTACAACACGCGCTGCCGCTCGCAGTTAAAAAGCGCGGGTGTCCGGAGGGCGCGCGCGTTAACGCGCCCTCTGGGCCAGTTTGGGGGGCGAGGCCCAAGGTCTTGAATTTGTTTTTAAACCATCCACCTTTAGCATCACAACCCGGGTGCTTTCCACATCGACGTCGTCAGTTGCCTGTCCACCAGCCTCAGCTGATCCGCGTACACTTCCTGCCAGTTGGCTTTCTGCACCCGATACTTCGCGTGATTCGCCACGTCCGGCTGATATTCCCGTTCCCAGCGCACCAGTGCTTCTCCGGTATCGGCCAGCGAGGCATAAACGCCTGCCGCGACACCGGCCGCAATCGCGCAGCCCAACGCGGTGGCTTCTTTCACGACCGGCACGCTGACCGGAACGCCGGTGACATCACTCAGAATCTGACACCACAGCTTTCCTTTGGAACCGCCGCCGGAGAACACCAGCGATTTTGCGCGCACGCCGGAAAAGCGGGCGATCATATCCAGATTACAGGCCGAGACGATGGCGGCATTTTCCTCGAGCGCGCGGAACAGCGTCGGTTTGTTGCACTTTTCCGGGTCGATGGACAGATTGATAAACGACGGCGCGGCGTGATACCAGTTTTTAAAATGCATTGCATCGGAGAAGACCGGCGTCACGCCCCACGAACCCACCGGCACGCGCGCGGCCATGTCTTCCAGCAGGCTGTAAGCATCTACGCCCAGCCGTCCGGCGAGGGTTTTCTCTTCGGTGCAGAATGCGTCGCGGAACCAACGCATCGTCAGGCCGGTAAAGAAACTGATGGATTCGGCCTGCGCCATGCCGGGAATGACGTGCGGATTGACGCGGATGTTCATCTCCGGATCGGTGACCGGCTCCGGTAAATTCACAATCTGCTGCCAGAAAGTACCGCCTAAAACGGCGGTCTGACCGGGGCGCACCAGCCCTAAACCGAGGGTGCCTAGCTGGGCATCGCCGCCGCCCATGCCGACAGGCGTGCCGGCTTTCAGGCCGCTGAGTTCCGCCGCGCTGGCGGTGACATAGCCCAGACGCGTGCCGGTTTCGGCGACGGGGGAAAGCATATCGGCGCGCAGCCCGGCCATGTCTAACAGCTCAGGCCGCCAGTTGCGGGTCGCCAGATCCAGCATGCCGGTGGTGCCGGCGTTAGATGGGTCAACTGCCAGCTCGCCGCTGAGCATACAGGCCAGCCAGTCGCTGATCATGGTGACGGTCGCGGCCTGACGGTAAATGTCTGGCCGATGGTGCGCCAGCCACAGCAGACGCGGCATAGCGCTGAGCGCCAGCGTCTGGCCGGAGCATTCATACACTTCGCGTTCAAATTCGAAATCGTGGATTTCTTTCAGCTCGGAAACTTCACGGCTGGCGCGGGCATCAACGTTAGCGCAGGCCCAGATCGGTTCACCGGATTTATCGTAAAGCACAATCCCTTCGCGCATTGAACAGGCGGCGACAGCACGGATGGCTGAGGCGGGGAGATGCGCTTCGTGCAGCGCCTGGCGGATACACTGGCAGGCGAGCTGCCAGTTTTTATGCAGATCAAACTCCATCGAACCGGGCACATCCGGCAGTGCCAGATGGATCCACTCGGCCTGTCCGGCGGCAATCTGTTCGCCTTCGAGATTGAAAATCACCGCACGGATACTGCCGGTACCGGCATCCAGCGCCATTAAATAGCTACGATCGTCGTCAGAATTCAGGGTAGAGGTCATCGCTACGTTCTCTCGTGCCAGTTTATCGGGCACCGTTTACCTGACCGCCACACCCCTCACTCCCTGCGGGTCAGTCGAGCAACGCCAGCATGGCTCTTGCTGTGCTCTCTTCAGTAACCAGTGCGTTAATTCGTTTGCCTTTCAGCGCCGCGACGATGGCTTCGGCTTTCTCGACGCCGCCTGCCACCCCTAAAACGGTCGGAATACTTGCCAGATCCGCGGGCGCGACGGCGATCAGTTCATCGTGGATCGCCATGTTTTCCGCCAGCTCGCCGCTTCGCTGCATAAAGAAGCCGAGGATGTCGCCGACCGCGCCTTTGCGACCAAACAGCAACTGCTCGCCTTCGCTGATATAACCGGAGCGCAAGATCGTCGCTTCCTGTTTCTGGTTCAGCGAACCGATGCCGACCACCGCAATATCCGCCGCGCAGGCCGCCAGCATCACGTCATGAACATTGCGTTCCTGCCGGAAAATCGCCGCCACGCTGGCCGATGAGGCACGCAGTGGCGCGGGAATAATGCTGACACCGCAGGCCGCGTCGAGCTGCCCGATGCCGGTCATATACGGGCCGACACCGCCGGAAAGCGTGACCATCCTGATTTGCTGTGAGGCGATAAAGCCGCTCAGATGTTGCAGCGTACTCATGGCCGTTTCGCCAAATCCGACCGCCAGCAGTTGTTCAGGTTTCAGTAAAGTCATCAGCATATGCGCCGCGCCGACACCCAGACGGGCACTCAGCGAACCGTCGGCAAGCTGCGGCAGGACGCGGATCTGCTGTAAACCAAAACGTTCGAGCAGAGTGTTTTCCAGCGCCAGACACCCCTCAAAACGCGAGTTGATTTGCACGCGGATCACCCCGGATTGCCGGCCTTTTTCCAGCAGACGCGACACTTTCAGCCGCGTCAGGCCAAGTCGTTCACCAATCTCATTCTGGGTCAGACCGTCGTGGTAATAGAACCAGGCGGTGCGCGCCAGCAGTTCTTCTTCGCCCATGCTGAATTCCGGAAGGTTAGTCAGATCAGAAAGCGTTGTCTTATCATTCATAGTGAACACTTATCAAAATGTAGATCAATTGTTCGTTAACGAAATGTTGTTAACTGTGATGTGTTTGGCAAATTCCAAATGAATTCTGGTTGAATCATATCGCAGACTCTATGAGTTGAACAAACTGTGATCAGCGCAAAAGTTTTCCTCAGCGCGTCAGACTAGTTTTATGAACAATGTTAAATGATAAATACATTTGTTCATTAAATGTATCCGGCCTGAGGTTGATGTATGCAACACAGCGAGCATTCAGCACATTCCCCGATATCTGCCGCGCCACTGCTGGAAGTGAGCGGTGTCAGTAAAAGCTTTTCCGGCGTGGCGGTGCTGAAAGATATCGATTTCAGCCTGCAACGTGGAGAAGTGCATGCGCTGCTCGGCGGCAATGGCGCGGGGAAATCCACGCTGATGAAAATCATTGCCGGTGTTGAAACCGCAGACTGCGGCAGGATGCTGTTAAACGGTGAACCGCTGCTGGCACGCTCGCCTGCGAAAGCACATCAGGCCGGAATCTATCTGGTGCCGCAGGAACCGATGCTATTTCCCAGCCTGACCGTGCGCGAAAACATCCTCTTCCGTTTACCGGCGCATCAGAACAGCGAGAAAAAGCTGCAACAAACCCTGACGGAACTGGGCTGCAATCTGCCGCTCGGCGCGCTGGCGGGCACATTAGAAGTCGCCGATCAGCAACTGGTGGAAATCCTGCGCGGGCTGATGCGCGACGCCCGTCTGCTGATCCTCGATGAACCGACCGCCTCGCTGACACCGGCGGAATCCGCCCGCTTATTCACTCAGGTTCGTCATCTGACGGCCGGCGGCGTGGGAGTGGTGTTTATCTCGCACAAACTGCCTGAGATCCGCGCCATCAGTGACCGTGTCAGCGTCATGCGCGACGGCAAAATTGCCCTGAGCGGTACGCTCACCGAAGTGGATAACGACGCCTTAATTCGTGCCATTACACCCCACACGCAGGATGCCGCCTTACCGGCAGAACAAAAACTGTGGCTGGATTTACCCGGCACGCGTCGCCAGGCGTCAGCAGGAAACAGGGGGGTGAGCGAGCCGGTTTTAGAGGTGCTTAATCTCACCGGTGAAGGGTTTATCAATATTTCCTTTAGCGTCCGCGCCGGGGAAATCGTCGGGCTGGCAGGCGTTGTGGGGGCAGGGCGCACCGAACTGGCGGAAACGCTTTACGGCCTGCGTGATGCCCAAAGTGGTCAGGTTCTTCTGATGCAGCAAGACATCAGCGGGCTGAATACCGTACAACGCCTGAAAAAGGGGCTGGTTTATCTGCCGGAAGACCGGCAGGCGTCCGGCTTATACCTTGATGCGCCGCTGAGCTGGAACACCACGTCGCTGACGTTTAACCGGCAAAGCTGGTGGCTGAATATCAAACGTGAAGCGGCGGTACTGGAGCGTTATCACCGCGCGCTGGGCATCAGATATCGCGACGGCGCACAAACGGCGCGCACGCTCTCCGGCGGGAATCAGCAAAAACTGCTCATTGCCAAATGTCTGGAAGCGCAACCGGCGGTGCTGATTGTCGATGAACCGACGCGCGGCGTTGACGTTGCCGCCCGCGCCGACATCTATCAGCTGTTGCGAAACGTCGTGGAACAGAACGTCGCGGTCATTCTGATTTCATCGGATCTGGACGAAATAGAAGGGCTGGCCGACCGCGTTTTCGTCATGCATCAGGGCGAAATGAGTGGCGAATTGCAGGGCAGTGAAATCAACGTTAACAACATCATGCACATTGCCTTTGGTAATCATCCCCAGACGGCAGACACCGGAGGAACCTCATGCTGAAGCGGATCCAAAACAACCGTGAACTGACCGCGCTGATGGCGATTATTGCGCTGTTTGCGCTGCTCGGGGTGATGGACAACCAGTCGTTCAGCTTCCAGACGCTGAGCATGATTTTCGGCAGCGCGCAGATCCTGATGCTGCTGGCGATGGGCGCAACGCTGGTCATGCTGACGCGCAACATAGACGTCTCGGTAGGGTCAATCACCGGCCTTTGCGCGGTGACGCTCGGCGTTTTGCTTAACAGCGGCGTTGACCTGACGCTGGCTTGCCTGCTGACGCTCGGCACCGGTTTGCTGGCGGGATTGTTCAACGGCGTACTGGTCGCCTGGCTGCGCATCCCGGCAATTGTCGCCACGCTGGGGACACTCGGTTTATACCGCGGCCTGATGCTGCTCATGACCGGCGGTAAATGGATTGAAGGCTTACCCGCCGGGCTGAAATCCCTGTCGGCCCCGGTGTTTCTTAACGTCTCCGCGCTCGGCTGGCTGGTGATTGTTCTGCTGGTGGCGATGTTCTGTGTACTCAGCCGGACGGCGTTTGGCCGCAGCTTTTACGCGGTGGGCGATAACTTACAGGGCGCACGCCAGCTCGGCGTGGCGGTTAACCGGGTGCGCATTCTCGCGTTTGGCATCAACGGCGTGATGGCCGCCATCGCGGGGATTGTTTTCGCCTCGCAAATCGGTTTCGTGCCTAACCAGACCGGCAGCGGGCTGGAAATGAAAGCCATCGCGGCCTGCGTACTGGGCGGGATCAGCCTGCTCGGCGGTACCGGTTCGATTCTCGGTGCAGTGCTGGGCGCGTACTTCCTGACGCAAATCGACAGCGTTCTGGTGTTGCTGCGCCTGCCTGCCTGGTGGAACGATTTTATCGCCGGACTGGTATTGCTCGGCGTTCTGGTGCTCGACGGTCGGTTGCGGCAGGCCTTGCAGAAAAACCTGCGCCGCCAGAAATATGCCCGTTTTCTGGCAGCCAGCCCGCCGGTTCAAAAGAAATCTGCCGGATATAAAAGCCAGCAGCCGAAACATCTCACACGCCGGTTAAGCACCGGTAAAAAAGCGGGGTGATGTGATGAATTCCTTACGCAACTACGGCTGGGAAGCAGCATTACTGGTACTGCTGATCCTTGAAATTGCGCTATTCGGCATCGCAAACCCGCGCATGCTGGATGCCAATACGCTGCTGTTCAGCACCAGCGACTTCATCACTATCGGCATTGTGGCGCTGCCGTTAACGCTGGTGATTGTCAGCGGTGGCATTGATATTTCGTTCGGTTCGACCATCGGATTGTGTGCCATCGCGCTGGGCGTGTTGTGTCAGGCGGGGATTCCGCTGGTGGTCGCTATCATTCTGACGCTCGCGCTCGGTCTGGCCTGCGGCCTGCTCAATGCGGCACTCATTCTTTATACCGGCGTCAATCCGCTGGTGATCACCCTCGGCACGCTATACCTGTTTGGCGGCAGCGCCTTACTGCTTTCCGGGCTGGCGGGCGCGACCGGTTTTGAAGGAATCGGTAACTTCCCGGATGCGTTTACAAATTTTGCGAATCAGGTGATTTTCGGCCTGCCGATGCCACTGCTGATTTTTCTGCTCGCCACGCTGTTTTTCTGGCTGCTGATGCACCGCAGCCGCACCGGCCGCAACGTCTTTCTTATCGGCCAGAATGCCCGCGTGGCACGCTACGGCGCGCTGCCGGTCAGCCGCACGGTGTTTGCGTTATACGGCATGACCGGGCTGGCGTCGGCGTTGGCGGCGATCGTCATGACCTCCTATTTCGGTTCCGCGCGTTCTGATCTCGGCGTCTCCTTGCTGATGCCCGCGATCACCGCCGTGGTGTTAGGCGGAGCCAATATTTACGGCGGCTCAGGTTCCATTCTCGGCACGGCGCTGGCGACGCTGCTGATCGGGTACTTACAGCAGGGTTTGCAGATGATCGGCGTATCCAGCCAGGTGTCCAGCGCGCTTTCGGGTGCGCTGCTGATTCTGGTGGTGATTGGCCGTTCTGCCAGCCTCAACCGTGGTCTTATCCGCAGTGTTTTCCAGCGTTATCGCCAGCGCGGGTCTGCGTCTTCTCCTTCTTTATCCACCAAATGAACCGGGGTGCAAGATGAATACAAAAATGCTGAAAACCATGCTGATCGCCAGCGCCGTGAGCCTTGCGTGCCTGAGCGCGCAGGCCGCTGAACGTATCGCGTTTATCCCGAAACTGGTGGGTGTCGGCTATTTCACCAGCGGTGGCAACGGCGCAACGGCGGCGGGCAAGGCGCTGGGCGTCGATGTCACTTACGATGGCCCGACCGAACCGAGCGTGTCCGGTCAGGTGCAGATGATCAATAACTTCGTCAATCAGGGCTACAACGCCATTGTGGTGGCGGCGGTTTCTCCGGACGGCCTGTGCCCTGCGCTCAAACGCGCCATGCAGCGCGGCGTGAAAGTGCTGACCTGGGATTCCGACACCAAACCGGAGTGCCGCTCAATTTACATCAATCAGGGCACACCGCAGCAGCTCGGTTCCCTGCTGGTCGATATGACCTCCAGCCAGGTCACCAAAGAAAAAGCCAAAGTGGCGTTCTTCTACTCCAGCCCGACGGTCACCGACCAGAACCAGTGGGTGAAAGAGGCGAAAGCCAAAATCGCCAAAGAGCATCCGGGCTGGGAGGTGGTCACCACGCAGTATGGCTATAACGACGCCACCAAATCACTGCAAACCGCCGAAGGGATCCTCAAATCTTATAGCGATCTGGACGCCATTATCGCGCCGGATGCCAACGCATTACCGGCCGCCGCGCAGGCGGCAGAAAACCTTAAACGCACCAATGTGACCATTGTCGGCTTCAGCACACCAAACGTTATGCGCCCGTACGTTGAGCGCGGCACGGTGAAACAGTTCGGCCTGTGGGACGTGGTCAGTCAGGGCAAAATTTCGGTTTACGTCGCCGATCAGTTACTGAAAAAAGGCGAGCTTAACGTGGGTGACAAGCTGGATGTGCCGGGCGTCGGAGCGGTGGAAGTGGTGCCGAACAGCGTGCAGGGCTACCAGTATGAGGCCAAAGGCAACGGCATCGTGTTATTGCCTGAGCGCGTGGTCTTCACCAAAGACAACATTGCGAAATACGATTTCTGACGATAACGGTTTGCAGCTAAGGAGATACTGAAATGGCAGATTTGGACGATATCAGAGACGGTAAAAACTTCGGCATCGGTACGCCGCAGGATAACCATGCGTTTTTCCTCAAGGGCAGCGGACAGCTCGACTGGGGAATGCAGTCGCGGCTGGCGCGGATTTTTAATCCGGATTCCGGCCGGACCGTCATGCTGGCGTTTGATCACGGATATTTTCAGGGGCCGACCACCGGCCTCGAACGCATCGACATCAATATTGCGCCGCTGTTTCCGCATACCGATGTGCTGATGTGTACCCGCGGCGTGCTGCGCAGCGTGGTGCCCGCCGCCATCAATAAACCGATCGTGATGCGTGCCTCCGGCGGCAATTCGATCCTGACTGAGCTTTCCAACGAAACGGTGGCGGTCGCCATTGAAGACGCGCTGCGCCTGAACGTTGCCGCGATGGCCGCACAGGTTTACATCGGCAGCGAACACGAACATCAGTCGATTAAAAACATCATTCAGCTGGTGGATCAGGGGATGCGTTACGGCATGCCGACGATGGCGGTCACCGGCGTCGGCAAAGACATGGCGCGCGACCAGCGTTATTTCTCTCTGGCAACGCGCATTGCGGCAGAAATGGGCGCGAACATCATCAAAACTTACTACGTGGACAGCGGTTTCGAGCGCATCGCCGCCGGTTGTCCGGTACCGATTGTAATTGCCGGAGGTAAGAAACTGCCGGAACGCGAGGCCCTGGAAATGTGTTATCAGGCCATCGATCAGGGCGCATCGGGTGTGGATATGGGCCGCAACATCTTCCAGTCTGAATCGCCGGTCGCCATGCTGCACGCGGTCAAAGCGGTGGTGCATGAAAACGCCAGCGTGGCGCATGCCTACGAACTGTTCCTGAGTGAAAAGGGGTAAATCATGGAAGTGACGCTGGTTGAGATTAATGTGAAACCGGACAAAATTGACGAATTCCTGGAAGTGTTTCACGCCAATCATCTGGGCGCGGTAAAAGAAGAGGGCAACCTGCGGTTTGACGTGTTGCAGGATGAACACGAACCGACAAAGTTCTTCATCTACGAAGCCTACCGGGATAATGAAGCGGTGCTGGCGCACAAGAAAACGCCACATTATCTGAAATGCGTGGAGGCGCTGGAGGGGATCATGTCGGAGCCGAGGAAGAAAACGGTGTTTAAAGGCATATATCCGTAAGTGCCGGTCAACACCTTGGGCTCGCCGCCCAAACTGGCCCAGAGGGCGCGTAAGCGCGCACCCTCTGGACTCCCGCGCTTTTTCACTGCGCGCTTCCGCTCGCTGGCTATTTTCCAGCGGCTCCGGCTATTGCCGCAAAATCCCGCCGCTGCGCGGTTCCTTCCATTCGGATTACAAACCGCGCGAAAAAATACGCGGTTTTCCACCTCTGGTCGGTTTCGGCGCGAACCGCTGAGTGAACACCGCAATTGAAAAACCGAAATATTCTCGGTCAGCTACGAATTGCCACGATGGTCAATCTACCATCACATCAGCCCCTCAAGCCTCACATACAACTCCCTGAAGACTTCGCGTCGCGCGAGATAATCTGTGTGCTTAGCCATGTCCGGCTCATGAACCTGCTCCAGCGGCAGCGGTGGTAAAAACTCTGCCAGCGGTTTACGGGCATTCACGGCGATCTGCGCCAGTCTCGCTGCCCCCAGTGCCGGGCCGACATCCCCGCCGGTGCGGTACTCCAGCGTTTCACCGCTGATGTCTGCCAGCATCTGCCGCCAGTAAGGGCTGCGCGCGCCGCCGCCAATCAGGATGATGCTGTGCGGTTTCAGGCCGGCGGCGTGAAGCACATCCATGCCGTCGGCCAGTGCAAAACCGACGCCTTCCAGTACGGCGCGGGCGATATCCGACTGGCCGTGCTCATGCGTCAGGCCAAACAGCGTGCCTTTGGCATTCGGGTTGTTGTGCGGTGTGCGCTCACCGGAAAGATACGGCAGGAACCAGACCGGGGAAGCGGCAGGGGGCGTTTTTTCGGCGAGGCTGATAAGTTCACCCACGGAGGCGGTGCCGGTGAGTTTTGCTGCCCAATCCAGACAGGACGCGGCGCTGAGCATCACGGACATCAGGTGCCAGGTATCGGGCAGGGCATGGCAGAAACTGTGGACGGCCTGCTGCGGATTACTGAGAAAACCGTCGCTGACCGCGAAGTAAACGCCGGATGTGCCCAGCGATAACATGGCTTGCCCGGTTTTATAGAGGCCGACGCCCACCGCGCCCGCCGCGTTATCGCCACCGCCCGCAATCACCGGTACGGAATCCATTTTCCAGCGTGACGCGAGTTCCGGTAACAAGTGGCCGGTGATCTGATTGCCTTCAAACAGCGCGGGCATATGATCACGCGTGAGGCCGGTGGCGGCCAGCAACGTTTCGCTCCAGTCGCGTTTTGCGACGTCCAGCCACATTGTGCCCGCCGCGTCTGACATATCGCTGGCGAAAACGCCGGTCATCAGCCAGCGCAGATAATCTTTGGGTAATAAAACCTTATCGATTTTCGCAAATAATTCAGGTTCATTCTCACGCAGCCAAAGCAGCTTCGGCGCGGTAAAACCCGGCATCATCAGGTTGCCGGTGATCTGGCGCGAATCGGGGACGTTTTTTTCCAGTGTTTCGCACTGGCTGGAGCTGCGGCCATCGTTCCATAAAATCGCCGGGCGTAAAACCTGCTGATGAGCATCAAGCACAGTGGCACCGTGCATCTGGCCGGTCAGCCCGAGGGCTTTGACGTCTTTGAGCGCGTGTGTTTTGGCAAGCGCAGTCACCGCTTTATCCGTTGCGGCCCACCAGTCGGCAGGATTTTGTTCAGACCATAACGGGTGCGGACGGGAAAGGGTTAACGCCTCACTGTGGCTGGCAACAACCTGACCTTCTTCGCTGAGTAAAATGGCTTTCACGCCAGAGGTGCCCAGATCCAGACCAAGATACATACATTTTCCTTTTTCCTGCTACACGCAGGGCGGTGATGACAACATGGGCGCGCGGGAGAAGGTTGATGGGTTAACCCGTTTCCTGAACGTTCCATGCCCTGCAAACCTCGGGCAGCAGGGCGTTTTCCATCCTGGTAAATTAACCAAACAGATAACGGTTAACCAGATTTTCGAGACGTTCCTGCTGGCCGCTCTGATGCTGAGGCGCTAACGCATGTTGCTGCGCGTAGTGGCTCAGGGACTCCAGCGACATTTTACCTTGCAGGATCTGCTGACCGAACTCGGTGTTCCAGCCCGCGTAACGCTGTGCGACGTGTTTATCCAGCTCGCGGCTTTCAATCATGCGCGCGGCGACTTTAAGCGCCAGCGCCATGGTGTCCATGCCGCCGATATGACCGTAGAACAGGTCATATTTGTCGGTGCTCTGACGACGTACTTTGGAATCGAAGTTCAGGCCGCCGGTGGTGAAGCCGCCCGCTTTAATGATTTCATACATCACCAGCGCGTTTTCTTCGACGCTGTTCGGGAACTGGTCGGTATCCCAGCCGCACTGCGGGTCGCCGCGGTTGGCATCCACGGAACCGAAGATCCCCAGCGCAATCGCATTGGCAATCTCATGATGGAAGGAATGACCCGCCAGCGTGGCGTGGTTAGCTTCGATGTTCACTTTGATCTCTTTTTCCAGCCCAAATTGTTTCAGGAAACCGTATACAGAAGCCACGTCATAATCGTACTGATGTTTGGTCGGTTCCTGCGGTTTTGGTTCGATAAGCAACGTGCCATGAAAACCGATTTTGTGCTTGTGTTCAACGACCATTTGCATGAAGCGGCCAAGCTGTTCGCGTTCCTGGCGCAGGTCAGTATTGAGCAGGGTTTCGTAACCTTCACGGCCACCCCACAACACGTAATTTTCGCCGCCCAGTTGTTGGGTGGCGTTCATCGCGTGAACCACCTGTGTGGCTGCCCAGCTGTAGATTTCCGGATTGGGATTGGTGGCCGCACCCGCACCGTAGCGGGGATTGGTGAAGCAGTTAGCCGTGCCCCACAAAAGTTTTACGCCGCTGGATTCCTGTTTTTGCGCCAGAACGTCGGTCATGATAGCGAAGTTATTAATGTATTCTTTGACCGTTGCGCCTTCCGGCGAGACATCGACATCGTGGAAGCAGTAGTAAGGGACGTTCAGTTTTTTGAAGAATTCGAAAGCCACGTCGGCTTTACGTTTTGCCAGTTCCAGCGCATCACCGGGTTGCTGCCACGGGCGGTCAAAAGCGCCCACGCCGAACATATCGTTACCATTCCAGCAGAATGTGTGCCAGTAACACGCCGCAAAACGCAGATGCTCAGCCATGGTTTTGCCGAGGATCACTTCTTCAGGGTTGTAATGACGGAATGCCAGCGGGTTAGTGCTGTTAGCACCTTCGTAGCGAACGGCGTCGAGCTTGTCGAAATATGCGTGCATTGAATAACTCCTTGAAAACGGGCCCAGCGGGACTGGGAGGCTGAGCTTCTATCTTCGGAGTTGACGGCGCTTCTCACAATTACGTTATTTCACACTCAAATTAATAGAATTATTAAGTGTGCGTCAGATCGCATAAATAAGCCGTTCTGTTTAGCGTTTTTATTCGTTCTCCATGATGCCTCGAGAATAATTGCACTTATGTTGTGTTTATTACAATCAAACCATGATCCCCATCATAATTCCGAGAATAAACAAAAAAACATAACGCAGTGATTAAAATCTGCAATTGCCGATTAATAACCCAGCGTCAACAATCTTTGGGTCATTTCTGTACGAGTTTCTCTGTATCTGCCGCTTCTTATTCTTATAAAAGGTCTGACATGATGAAAATGAATAAAATAATTCTTTCTGCCTGTGCCGCTTTAGTATTGTTCAGCCAGTCAGGGCTCGCGAAAGAAATTAAAATTGGTATGGCAATTGATGACTTACGTTTAGAGCGCTGGCAAAAAGACCGCGATATTTTCGTGGCTAAAGCCAAAACGCTGGGCGCGGATGTTTTTGTTCAGTCTGCTAATGGCAATGAAGAAACACAGATGGCGCAGATCGAGAATATGATTAACCGGGGCGTCGATGTGCTGGTCATCATTCCTTATAACGGTGAAGTGCTGAGCAACGTGATAGCCGAAGCCAGGCGTGAAGGCATCAAAGTGCTGGCCTATGACCGCATGATCAACAACGCCGATATCGATTTTTATATCTCGTTTGATAACGAAAAAGTGGGCGAGCTTCAGGCGCAAAGCCTGGTAGACCGCGTGCCGCAGGGTAATTACTTCCTGATGGGCGGCTCGCCAGTGGATAACAACGCCAAGCTGTTCCGCGCAGGGCAAATGAAAGTGCTGAATCCGTTAATCAAAGACGGAAAGATCAAAGTGGTCGGCGATCAGTGGGCCGACGGCTGGCTACCGGAGAATGCGCTGAAGATCATGGAAAACGCGCTGACAGCCAATAACAACAAGATTGATGCGGTTGTGGCGTCCAACGATGCCACGGCGGGCGGTGCGGTTCAGGCCTTATCCGCACAGGGTCTGGCGGGCAAAGTTGCCATTTCCGGGCAGGACGCGGATCTGGCCGCTATCAAACGTATCGAAGCTGGCACACAGACCATGACGGTGTATAAACCCATCACAAAACTGGCCAACGATGCGGCGGAAATTGCTGTTCAGTTAGGCAAGGGGGAAACACCAAAATCTAACGCCACGTTAAATAACGGGAAAAAAGAAGTTCCTTCTTATTTATTAACACCGATTCAGGTCGATAAAAATAATATCGAAAGTACCGTGGTGGCTGACGGATTCCATAAAAAATCCGACCTTTAATTTTTCAATATTTTCTATGAAAACAACACGTCTTTGCGGCGTGTTGTTTTTATCAGGATAAAATACTATGCCAGAGAAATATGAAAAATCAGCCCTGCTGGATATGCGCAATATCACCAAGAAATTTGGCGCGGTCAAAGCCGTAGATAATATCAGCCTGACGTTATCGGCCGGGGAAGTGTTATCACTGTGCGGAGAGAATGGATCCGGTAAATCCACATTAATGAAAGTGTTATGCGGTATTTATCCCGGCGGCACGTATGAAGGGGAAATTTATTTCGCAGGGGAGCGTCTGACCGCAAAAGGGATACGCGATACCGAACAAAAAGGGATTGCGATTATTCATCAGGAGCTGGCGCTGGTGAAACAACTCAGCGTGCTGGAAAACATGTTTCTGGGTAACGAGTGGGGCCGTTACGGAATGCTTGATACTGACAATATGTATTTGCGCTGCCAGCGCATGCTGGCGCAGGTGAAGCTGGATATCGACCCGCATACGCCGGTGGGTGAACTCGGCCTGGGTCAGCGTCAACTGGTGGAAATCGCCAAAGCGCTGAACAAACAGGTGCGTTTGCTGGTGCTGGATGAACCGACCGCGTCGCTTACCGAAAGCGAAACGGCCGTGCTTCTCGATATTATCCGCGACCTGAGGCATCACGATATCGCCTGTATTTATATTTCGCACAAGCTCAATGAGGTCAAAGCCATTTCGGACAAGCTGTGTGTGATCCGCGACGGTCGGCACATTGCGACCTGTGAGGCTGCCAGCACGTCGGAAAAAGACATTATTTCGATGATGGTAGGGCGTGAGCTGACCGAGCTGTTTCCTCCCCGTGAACGCCAGATTGGCGAGGAAGTGCTCCGCATCGAAAATCTCACGGCCTGGCATCCGGTAAACCGCCACATCAAACGCGTCGATAACGCCGGATTTACCCTGCATAAAGGCGAGGTGCTGGGCGTGGCCGGGCTGGTCGGGGCCGGGAGAACAGAAACGATGGAGTGTTTATTCGGAGTGTATCCGGGACGCTGGAACGGGGATATCTGGCTTGGCGGAGAGAAGGTGGAAATCAGCGGTTGCCGTGACGCCATGCGCCGTGGCCTGGCGATGGTGCCGGAAGATCGCAAACGCGACGGCATTGTGCCGGTAATGGCGGTGGGCAGCAATATCACGCTGGCGGCATTAGACCAGTTCAGCGGCGGTGGTGTGCTGCGCGAAGCGCAGGAACAGCACACCATCAGCGAATCGGTCAGACAGCTCAAGATTAAAACGTCCTCGCCTGAGCTGGCGATTGGTCGTCTCAGCGGCGGTAATCAGCAAAAAGCCATTCTTGCCCGTTGCCTGTTACTCAAACCCAAAATCTTAATTCTCGACGAGCCGACGCGCGGCATCGACGTCGGGGCGAAACATGAAATCTACAAACTGATTGCCCAACTGGCGGCACAGGGGATGGCGATTATTGTCATTTCCTCCGAATTACCCGAAGTGCTGGGGCTCAGCGACCGCATAGTGGTTATGCATCTCGGGCAGGTAAAGGCCTGTCTGGATAACAATAACTTAAGTCAGGAACAGGTTATGGAAGCTGCCCTGAGGAGTGAAGCTCATGTCTAAATTTCCCCAACCGGGAAACCCATCCGCTGCGGCGGGCGAGGGTGAAAACGGCCGTGCATTGTCTGTACCTAAGCTGAAGAGCATCAACCTTCAGGTTTTTGTCATGCTGGCGGCCATCGCAGTGATCATCGTTTTTTTCAGCCTGACAACTGATGGCGCGTATATCAGTGCGCGTAACATTTCCAACCTGCTGCGCCAGACCGCCATCACCGGCATTTTGGCTGTGGGCATGGTCTTTGTGATTATCTCTGCCGAAATCGATTTGTCCGTCGGTTCGATGATGGGCCTGCTCGGTGGCGCAGCGGCCATTTTTGACGTCTGGTTAGGCTGGCCGTTACCGGTGACCATTATCGTCACGCTGGCACTGGGACTGCTACTGGGTGCATGGAACGGCTGGTGGGTGGCTTACCGCAAAGTGCCTTCGTTTATCGTAACCCTCGCCGGAATGCTGGCGTTTCGTGGCATTCTGATTGGGATCACCAGCGGGACGACGGTTGCACCGACCACGCCGGCGATGTCCTTAATCGGCCAGAGTTATCTGCCCGATTCCTTCGGCTTTGGCATCGGCGCAGTTGCTTTAGCGTTGTTTATCGGCTGGCAATGGCGCCGCCGTAACCAGCGTGCTGCGCTCGGCCTGCCGGTCACGGCGGCGAAAAGCCACGTCACCCGTCAGGCGCTGACTGCAATTATTGCGCTGGGCGCGATTTATCTGCTCAACGATTATCGCGGCGTACCGACGCCGGTGCTGATTCTGGTGGCGCTGATGCTCGGCGGAATGTTCATGGCATCGCGCACGTCCTTTGGCCGCCGTATTTATGCTATTGGCGGCAACATCGAAGCCGCCAGACTGTCGGGTGTTAACGTCGAGCGCAGTAAGCTGGCGGTATTTGCCATCAACGGCCTGATGGTGGCGATTGCCGGGTTAATTCTGAGCTCACGTCTGGGCGCAGGTTCGCCATCTGCAGGTAACATTGCTGAGCTTGATGCGATTGCGGCCTGTGTCATTGGCGGCACCAGCCTGGCCGGGGGTGTCGGCAGCGTAGCCGGTGCGGTGATGGGCGCGTTTATCATGGCATCGCTCGATAACGGCATGAGCATGCTCGATGTCCCGACGTTCTGGCAGTACATCGTCAAAGGCGCGATTTTACTGCTGGCGGTGTGGATGGATTCTGCGACTAAGCGCCGCGCATAACACCGCCGGTAAATCGTACGTTTACGGACAGTCACTCACAAAACTCCGAGGAGCTTCACATATTATGATTGCCAACGCCACGCAGAACCGGCGTTGTGCTATTGACCACCAGACCCATGTAACCCGCCCTGTTCATGCGCGCATTTGAACAGGGCTTTAGCCTATTTGATCATCGGTGAGAAACAGGCATGTTTGAGAAACGCTATCGGATCACGCTGTTATTTAACGCGAACAAAGTTTACGACCGTCAGGTTGTGGAAGGCGTTGGCGAATATTTGCAGGCCTCGCAAAGCGACTGGGATATCTTCATTGAAGAGGATTTTCGCTGCCGTATCGACAACATTAAAGACTGGCTGGGCGACGGTGTCATCGCAGACTTTGATGACCGCGAAATTGAAACCCTGCTCGAAGATCTTAACGTGCCGATTGTCGGTGTCGGCGGGTCTTATCATCGGGAAGAAGATTACCCGCCGGTTCACTACATCGCGACCGATAACCACGCGCTGGTCGAAGCCGCGTTTATGCACCTGAAAGAGAAGGGCATCAACCGTTTTGCCTTTTACGGCTTGCCCGATGCGGGCGGAAAACGCTGGGCGCAGGAGCGCGAATTTGCTTTCAGGAAACTGGTATCAGCCGAGCAATATCAGGGCGTGGTGTATCAGGGAATGGAAACCGCACCGGAGAACTGGCAGCACGCGCAAAACCGGCTGGCGGACTGGATACAAACGCTGCCGCAGCAAACCGGCATTATCGCCGTCACCGACGCCCGCGCCCGGCATTTATTGCAGGTCTGTGAACATCTGAATATTCCCGTGCCTGAAAAGCTCAGCGTCATTGGAATCGATAACGAGGAATTAACCCGCTATCTTTCCCGCGTGGCGTTGTCTTCCGTGGTGCAGGGCACGCGGCAGATGGGCTATCGCGCGGCAAAACTTCTGCATCAGTTGCTGGATCAGCGCGACCTGCCGTTGCAGCGCATTCTGGTTCCTCCGGTCAAAGTCGTCGAACGTCGTTCAACGGATTTCCGCTCTTTGCGGGATCCGGCGGTGATTCAGGCGATGCATTACATCCGTTATCACGCTTGTAAAGGCATCAAAGTCGAGCAGGTTCTGGACGCTATCGGCATGTCACGATCTAACCTGGAGAAGCGTTTTAAAGATGAAACCGGGCAAACCATTCACGGCGTGATCCACGAAGAAAAGCTCGACCGCGCCCGTAACCTTCTGGCCGCCACGTCGATTTCCATCAATGAGATCTCGCAAATGTGCGGGTATCCGTCACTGCAATATTTCTATTCAGTATTCAGGAAAGGCTATGAAATGACACCGAAAGAGTACCGCAGTATTCACGGCGAAAGCGTCTATCAGGACGTATAAATCAGAGTGCTAAAGCCAGAAAAAAGCCCCGCGCTGAACTCGCGACGGGGCTGTGTATTAAGGCTGATACGACGGTTTTTATAACGTCATTTATAAAACAATAACAAACTGATGGCTGTCGTGTTCCGGCGTCACGCGTATTCCTTGCGCTGTCGCCGAAGTGGTCGCCAGACTGCATTTCGAGACGCTGTGAATATTGCGCAGGCACAACGTCCAGCCGGTTGCCTGGCCTTCCGTGGTCAGCGTCAGCGTATTACCGCTGCGGTGTGCGTTCAGCGTAAAGACCACATTCCCATGCAGGTCGGTCAGACGGCTCTCAGCAATTGCGCCATCTTCCAGCTCGAACAGATGGAATTCCGGACGCTCGCTGTAGTCGTAATCCGGTTTTTCACTGTTGCTGCCTGTCGCCAGTAACGTGTTCGGGCGGACGTACAGTGGCAGGCTGTCGAAGCCATGCTGCTGACGGTGCCAGCGTGAACCTTGTGCCACCTCGTTGCTGAGCAGGTGCGTCCAGCGGCCCTGAGGCAGATAAAAATCCACGTCGCCTTGTTCACTGAAGACTGGCGCGACCAGCAGGTTATCGCCGAGCATGTATTGCCGGTCGAGATAATCGCAGGCCGGATCTTCCGGGAATTCCAGCATCATGGCGCGCATGACTGGCGTTCCGCTTTTAGCGGCCTGCACTGAGGCCGGATACAGATAGGGCATCAGGCGGCACTTCAGTTGCGTGAACTGGCGCACCACATCGCAGGCTTCGTCGTCATAAACCCAGGGTACACGATAGGATTTACTGCCATGCAGGCGGCTGTGGCTCGACAGCAGGCCGAAGGCGCACCAGCGTTTGTAGATATGCGCCGGTGCGGTGTTTTCGAAACCGCCGATGTCGTGGCTCCAGAACCCGAACCCGGACAACCCGATGGACAGGCCACCGCGCAGGCTTTCCGCCATGGATTCGTAAGTGGCGTAACAGTCGCCGCCCCAGTGAACCGGGAATTGCTGCGCGCCCACGGAGGCCGAACGGGCAAACAACACAGCTTCGGATGCGCCGAGTTTATCCTGCAACGTTTCGTACACCAGCTTGTTGTACACAAACGCGTAATGGTTGTGCATTTTCTGCGGGTCGCAGCCGTCGTGCCAGACCACATCTGTAGGAATGCGCTCGCCGAAGTCTGTCTTGAAGCAATCCACGCCCATATCCACCAGCCGTTTCAGGTGTCCGGCGTACCATTCGCAGGCCTGCGGATTGGTGAAATCGACAATGCCCATCCCGGCCTGCCATTTATCCCACTGCCATACGCGGCCGTCCGGACGTTTGAGCAGATACCCTTTCTCTTTGCCTTCGTGGAACAGCGGAGATTTCTGCCCGATGTACGGGTTTATCCACACGCAGATTTTCAGACCGCGTGCTTTCAGGCGCTGCAACATGCCCTGAGGATCCGGGAAAGTTTGCGGATCCCATTCAAAATCGCACCACTGGAAAGCTTTCATCCAGAAGCAGTCGAAATGGAAAACGTGCAGCGGCAGATTGCGTTCGGCCATGCCGTCGATAAAGCTGTTGACCGTTGCTTCGTCGTAATTGGTGGTGAAGGATGTGGTCAGCCACAGGCCAAATGACCAGGCGGGCGGCAGCGCAGGGCGGCCGGTCAGGCGCGTATAACGGTCGAGTACTTTTTTCGGCGTCGGACCGTCGATGACGAAATATTCGAGGTATTCGCCTTCCACGCTGAACTGCACTTTCGACACTTTCTCGGAACCGACTTCAAACGACACGCTTTCCGGATGGTTCACCAGCACACCGTAGCCGCGGTTTGTCAAATAGAACGGAATGTTTTTGTAGGATTGCTCGGTGCTGGTGCCGCCGTCGCGGTTCCAGGTTTCGACGGTTTGCCCGTTTTTAACCAGCGCGGTGAAGCGTTCTCCCAGCCCGTAAACCGTTTCGCCGACACCCAGATCCAACCGCTCCATCATGTAGGTTTTGTGCGATTTGTTGTCCTGCACGTAACCGTTGGATTTCGCTACGCTGCCGGTAATTCGGCGGCCATCGCGCAGGAAATCGAGCGTCCAGTTATCGCCTTTGGTCACGCGGACGCTCAGCGAACCGCTGTGCAATGCAGCGAATTCCGCATTGTCTTCAAAGCGCAGCTCCGGTGTGTCGGATTGGATTAGCGGATAATGCGGGCCCTTGTCCGTTTCGCCGTCAAAATGGGTAATGCGTACGCCAATCACACCGGTTTGCGGCGAGAAAAAACGCAGCGTAAACAGCGGGGAATCGAGCTGGCTGGCGCGCTCAGAGGCGTCTTTCGGCGCCGCGTAAATCACCATTTCGTTTCCGGCGCGCTGAACTTCGAATACCTGTAAAGGGTGCGTTAAAACTAAACCCTCTTGTATCAACCAGTTGCCGTCACTTATCTTCATTGTGTCCTCCTTTTGCCCTTCATCCTTCGCACTGACTGTGCGTTGGCAGCTGTCGCCTTGATTCAGCACGAATGATTTGGGGCATATTCCGTTAAGTCAAAAAATGTCATTTCATAAATTCTTGCTGATTGCGGCGGATGCCTTGCGCAACTTCGTCAAGGATGCGGCGCAGCAGCGGCGTGCGCAGGATGTAATAACGCTTGCAGATGATCGCGCTCAGCAGGTAACAGGCGGCGGGCACCAGCGTGAACAGCGCGACGATGCAGGCCAGCGTGGTCGCGTTCTGCGTGGCAGCACCGGACTGATAACCGGCACCGGCCAGCATCCAGCCGATCATCGCGCCCGCCAATGCCAGACCGAGTTTGAGTACAAATAAGGTCCCCGCAAAGCTGATGCCGGTCAGGCGTTTGCCGTCGTTCCATTCACCGTAATCCACGGTGTCGGACATCATGACCCACTGAATTGGCGTCACCAGCTGATGCAGTACACCGATAACAAAGATGAACGCAAACATCGCGATGCTGCCATGAACCGGCAGGAAGAACATAGCGACGCTGAGTACGGCAAGAATAGCGTTGGTCCACCAAAACACGCTCACTTTGCATTTCCAGTCGGTGAGCGGTTTGGCGAGTGCGCTGCCGAACAGATTGCCGACGGAATAGACGCCGAGGAACCAGACGAACAGCAGCGGATTGCCGAGAATATAGGTGACGTAATACATCATGGCGCCGCCGCGTACCGCCACGGCGATGATGTTAAGGATGGTCAGCAGTCCCACAATACGCCATTGATCGTTATGCCAGATGTCGCGCAAATCCTCGCGCATGGTGCCGGTCGGTTTGCCCGGATCGATACGCTCTTTGGTCGTGGCAAAACAGATTGCCAGCATGATGGCCGCGACAATCGCCAGTACGGCAATGCCGCCCTGATAACCCAGCGCCTGATTTTCGCCGCCAATGAGTTTTACCAGCGGCATCATCAGCACGGTGCTCAGCATGCCGCCCGCCGTCGCCAGCACGAAGCGGTAGGATTGCAGCGAAATACGCTGTGTCGGGTTCGAGGTAATCACACCGCCGAGTGCGCAATACGGAATGTTGACCACGGTATACATCAGCGTGAGCAGCGTGTAAGTGATGGCGGCGTAGATCATTTTGCCGGTCATGCTCAGTTCCGGCGTGGTGTAGGTGAAGACGCAGACGATGCCGAAAGGGATCGCGCCGAACAGGACGTAAGGGCGGAACTTGCCCCAACGTGTGCGGGTGCGGTCAGCCAGCAATCCCATGCAGGGGTCAGAGATAGCATCGAGTGCGCGGGCCAGCAGGAACATGGTGCCGACGTATCCGGCGGGAATACCGAAAATGTCGGTGTAGAAAAACATCATGTACAGCATGACATTATCAAAAATGATATGACTGGCGGCGTCGCCTAATCCATATCCAATCTTTTCCTTGACCGAAAGGATTTCTGTACTCATTGCTTCAATGTCCATATGAAAAGGGAGAGTACAGGTTTTAACGGTTGTAAGCGGTTGCGGCTATTGAGATTTTTAATTCTGAAATTATGTTTCTTTATTTCTGTGATCGCAGGGGGGAAACGGAGATGCACTGAGGGGATAAGTGATGAAATAACCTCCCGTTTCCGGGAGGTCTGAGGCAATTACTTTTTGTATTTTGCTTCCAGCGTGGCAAACCATGGCGCGGTGAAATCTTCTGATTTCCCCCAGCCCGGAATGATTTTGCTCAGGCCGCTGACGTTCAGGCCATCCGGCTGGCTGACCAGCAGGGATTGCGGAATCGTCTGCGCCGGGAATTCATAAGTCTGCGGCGTTTTTTCACCAGCAATTTTCAGCGCCACAATACGCAGGTTTACTGCGCCGATCAGCTGCGTATCCACCGCCGCCGTGAACAACCAAGGGCTGCCTTTCTCGCGCATCAGTTGCAGATCCTGATTCGAGGCATCAATGCTGTAGAGTTTGATTTCAGTCCGGCCATTTTCTTTCAGCGCTTTGTAAGCCCCCTGGCTGAAGGCATCCCAGGAACCCCAGATGGCATCAATCTGGCCTTTCGGATACTTCGCCAGAATCGCCCCGACTTTGTTGGCGGTGTCGCCCTGAACGTCTGAAGAAACCGCGCCGATAGACTCAAGCTGGTGAATGCCCGGGTTCTCTTTCAGGATGGCTTCGTAAGTTTTCTGGCGGCGTTCCATTGGCGGGAACCCGGCCACCCACAGTTTGATGATGTTGGCTTTGCCGTTGAAATCTTTAACCAGCTGGCCGACGGAGGCTTTCGCCAGAGACGCGTCGTCCTGACGGGTGACGGTGACGCCCGCAATGGTATCCGGGACTTCGGTATCAAACGCTGAAACCGCAATGCCCGCGGCGGCAATGCGTTTTGCCAGCGCTTCGGAATACGGTCCACGGCCCTGCGACAGGATTATTCCGTCGTATTTCTGGCTGATGGCCTGATTCACGAAATCCTGAAACTTGGCGTCGTCGCCGTTACTCAGGAATGTATCGACTTTAAAGCCCAGCGCATGGCCTTGCTTGATGGCTCCCGCGAGAAATTGCGTGGTGTTGTCATCGGAGCCGAGGTTACGGATAACGGCAATGCGCACCGGGCCGTTGTGTTGTGCAATCGCAGCCGGAACCGGTGCCAGCTGGGCATCTGCGGCAAACGCGGGCAGGGCGGAGAACAGGCTAAGCGCCAGCAGGGATGCGGATATTTTTTTCATTATTTAACAACTCCGTCGTCGGGTGCGATGTGTGTTTCACAGGTGTTTTTTGGCATAAAAATTCGGAACAAAAAGAACGGACCAAATTGAGGATGTTTGGAAGTCCGTCTGTCTGGACGTCCATTGTGACAACGCAGTCTACCGGTATGTTAAGAAGTAGGGAATGCTTTGTTGATAGTATATTTCCGGCTGGCGTTATTCCTGTTGGTTATAGAACGCTGAGTGGCGCTGAGCAAAATCAGGTACATGGCCTAAACTGAACATTCAACGCTGATCAACGTCTCCGGGAGAAGCCTGATGTCATATTCTTTCCGCGCTGCCGCTTTATTCATTTTCTCAACCTCACTTCTGGCGGAGAACGCATTTGCCGCACCGAAATCGCCAGTTCCCTTTGCGATTGCCCGCGCGGAGGTCACCGAACTGGCGAAAGGTCTGGATCACCCGTGGTCGCTGGCATTTCTGCCGCAGTCGCAAGGGGCGCTGATTACTGAGCGCAGCGGCCAGCTGCGTCTGTGGCAGCCAGACCAGGCACTTTCCGCGCCGCTCAAAGGCGTGCCGCGCGTGTGGGTCAGCGGGCAGGCGGGGCTGTGGGATGTGCGCCTGTCGCCGGATTTTGCGAACAACCGCCGGGTTTATCTCTCTTTCGCGCAGCCGGGTGAAAAGGGCGAGCCTCACGCGGCGCTCGGCTATGGCACGTTGTCGGCAGACAAGCAAAGTCTGACGGATTTTAAAGTGATTTTTGTGCAGCAACCGGCGCTGGAAAGCGGCATTAATCTGGGCGGGCGCATGGCTTTCGATGCGCAGGGCAATATTTTCCTGTCAGTCGGGGATAATAATCAGCGCCTCAACGCTCAGCACCTGAATCAGCTGCAAGGCAAGATTTTGCGTCTGACGCCGGAAGGTGGCATTCCGCAGGATAATCCGTTTGCAGGTGACAAAAACGCGAAGCCGGAGATCTGGACTTACGGCAACCGCAATCCGCAGGGGCTGGCGGTGAATCCGTGGAGCGGTGCGTTATGGGAAACGGAGCACGGGCCGCGCGGCGGGGACGAGGTGAACCTGCTGAAAGCGGGAAAAAATTACGGCTGGCCGCTGGCGACGTTTGGGATTAACTATTCCGGGCAGCCTATCCCGGAAGCGAAAGGCACCACGCTGGCGGGCGCTGAAGATCCGATTTATTACTGGGCAATTTCTCCGGCGCTGAGCGGCATGGCATTTTATAACGCGCAGAAATTCCCGCAGTGGAAAAACTCGCTGTTTGCGGGCGCGCTGGCCGGGAAATCGCTGATCCGTCTGACCGTAGACGGCGAAAAAATTACCCATGAAGAACGTCTGCTAAGCGACCGCAATGAGCGTATTCGCGAAGTACAGGTCGGGCCGGACGGTTTTGTTTATGTGCTGACGGATGAAAGTGACGGGAAACTGCTGAAGGTGTCGCCGGGCCAGTAACTGCCGGATGCTAAAAAAGGCGTGTCGTTGCGGCACGCCTTTTATGTTTAAGTCTATGTTAGCGGGATCATCACGCGTTTCTGGAAATCCGGGCGCTGGGTGATTTGCTTATACCAGCGCTCTACATTCGGATGGGCCTGACGTTCAATATTCAGCCCGTACCAGGCGTAGGCGTAGATCGCCAGCGGGATGTCCCCGAGCCCGAAATGTTCGCCAGATAACCATGCCTGCTGCGCCAGCACCTTGTCGACAATCGCCCAGTGTTTTTCAAATGCCTCCATGCCTGTCGCCACCAGATTCATATCACGCTCCGGTTCGGGAACGCGAACCAGCGTCAGAAAGACCTGACGGAAAGGAATAGTCAGGGTGTTTGCGGTCCAGTCCAGCCATTTATCCGCGCTTGCGCGAGCCCGCAGATCAGAAGGCCAGAATGCTTCATTGCCTGCGCGTTCGGCGAGATAACGCAAAATGGCATTCGATTCCCATAAGACAAAATCATCATCCTGCAGGCAAGGCACCAGTCCGTTCGGATTGAGTGACAGATAAAGTGGCTCATGATTTTTACCATAAGCGCCCCCGGCGTTAATTTGCTGAAAAGGCAGTTTCAGTTCATCCAGTAACCACAGGACTTTTTTCACATTCGTTGAGTTATCGCGGCCCCACAGGGTGATCATTCAGAACTCCTCATTTGAAAAGGGTAAATAAACAGAACGTTAGCCAGCACAATGGCAATGACTATAGGGCAGGTGAAGGGGTTTTGCGAAGGGTTAAGCGTAACACTCAGCGACAGGTTTCCCCGCCGCTAAATGGGATTACGGAAAATCAGCGCTGTGTTTTCTGCGCTTTAAACAGTGCCCAGACGCTGAGCAGGGCGACCATCATCAGGTAGTAACCTGGCGCCAGGCTGCTGCCGGTGGCGGAAATCAGCAGCGTACAGATGAACGGCGCAAAGCCGCCGAACACGGTGACCGCCACGTTGTAGCTGATCGCCATGCCGCTGGCGCGGGTGGTGATCGGGAACAAATCCGCCATCATCGACGGCACTGTGGAGAAATACACCGATTTCAGCAACGCCAGCCAGCTTATCAGCAGCAGTAAGGACAGCGCCGATGTGTATTGCAGCATCAGCCAGAAGGCCGGATAAATAGTCAGTAACAGCAGGATAAGCGAGCCCCACATCAGCGGCAGACGACCGATTTTCTCCGCCCACAGCCCCATCACCGGCGTAACGACGGTCAGGATAATCCCCGCCGATAACGTGGCGCTAAAGCCCGCGGAAGCAGGCAAATGCAACGTTTTTGTGGCGTACGTCGGTACATAGTTCAGCATGTAGTTGATGGCGGTGGAAACCACCATCAGGCCGATAGCCGTAAAGAACAGGCCTTTTTGCGAGCGCACGATTTCTTTCAGCGGCGACGCGGTTTTCTCGGCTTTACTGAAGCTTTCCGATTCTTTGATATGGCGGCGGATATACAAACCGACCGGGCCAATCAGCAGACCGAAAATAAACGGAATGCGCCATCCCCAGTCCTGCAACTGCGTTTCACTCAGAATGGCAGACAACCCCAGGCCAAATGCCGAGGCCAGCAAGGTACTTGCACCTTGCGTGGCGAACTGCCAGCTGGCGATAAACGCTTTGCGTTCGGGGAAATGTTCAACCAGAAACGCCGTTGAGCTGCCGAACTCACCACCCGCCGAGAAGCCCTGAATCAGGCGTGCCGCGAGGATCAGCAGCGGAGCGGCCATGCCGATAGTGGCGTAGGACGGTGTGAGCACAATGATTAAGCCGCCAATCATCATCAGGCTGATGGACATCAGCAGCGACGCTTTACGTCCGTGTTTGTCGGCATACGCACCGAGAACGATTGCGCCGAGTGGCCGGATCAGGAATGAAACCCCGAAGCTGCCGAACGCCAGCAACAGTGAAACGGTCGGGTCGGACGTCGGGAAATAGGCATGCGCAATGTAGCTGGCGAAAAAGCCGTAAATGGCGATATCAAACCACTCCAGCGCGTTCCCGATACAGGTCGCAAAAAGGGTTTTCAACAGGCTCGGTTTCTCAGCCGTGGTGCTGACGGAAGCGGAACTGGCGCTTAACTGGCTCATTGCACACCTCCTGTATGGGCGTGGTGACGGGCCAGAACGGACGCACCGTTTTCACCGAGATCCCAAAGCAGATGGGTCATGATCGCCAGCCCTTCGCGCGCAACGGGGATCAGCATGTGTTCATTCACGCCGTGCTGACCGCAGGCCGGATAAGAGTGCGGCACCCATAACGTCGGTAAACAGAGAATATCGGCGAAGACATCGTTAGGCAGCGAACCGCCGAGATTCGGCAGCAATGCCGGCTTTTTACCGGTTGTTATTTGCATGATATTCAGCGCCCAGTCCACCAGAGGATCGGTCGGGTCGAAGCGGGTGGCCGGTGAGCCACGCATAAATTCCACCTCAACCTGCGGGAAACCGTGTGCATCCAGGTGCGCACGGACGTGCTCTGCAAGATTCTGCCAGTCGGTGCCGACGACAAAACGCAGCTGACACACCGCCGTCGCGGAGCCGGGAATGGCGTTCATCGGGCGCTGCGGATTGCCGGTCAGGAAGGACAGCACTTCCAGCGTATTCCACGCATAGAGACGCTCGGCAGGCGTGAGACCTTCCTCGCCCCAGTTCAGGTCAATCTTCGGATCGTTTTTGCCATCGCCGACGTCCACATCGCTGAGAATTTCGCGGATAGCGTCACTGACCGCAGGCGGTTTCAGCGCAGAAACCTGCAACTGGCCGTGCTGATTCACCAGACAGGCCAGCGCGTTTGCCAGCTGCGTCCCCGGATTGGTCAGCAGGCCGCCCCAGTTTCCGGAGTGATAGGCGTTGTCGCGGGCATTGATGGTGAGACGGAAATTCACCGCACCGCGTGAACCGAGGAACAGCGTCGGGCGCACGGCGCTCAGGCGCGGGCCGTCGGAGGCGAGGAAAATATCGGCGCTAAGCTGTTCCTGATATTCACGGCAAAGTTCGGCCAGCCCCGGTGAGCTGATTTCTTCACCCATTTCGAACAGCAGTTTGCAGTTAAAACCGAGGCTCCCGCTGCGGGCCTGGTAGATTTGTTCCAGCGCGGCAATGTTAATGCTGTGCTGGCCTTTGTTGTCGGCGCTGCCACGTCCGTACCAGCGGTCGCCGTCTTCTTTCAGTTCCCACGGCGATAAGTCGCTGCGCCAGTTTTCATCGTCGCCGAACACTACGTCGCCATGGCCGTAACTCAGGATTGTGGGCAACGCATCGTCTTCAATGCGGGTAGCGATCAAAAACGGTCGGTTAGCGGCATACGCATTTTCGACGCTCAGCAGGCTGAAACCCATCGCCGCGAGTGCCGGTTTAATCTCTTCATCGAGATAACGCGCCAGTTCGGCGTCCCGCTGATTACTCTGGCTTTCGGAGGCAATCGCCACCCTGCGCGCCAGCGTGCGCTGGTATTCACCCTGATCGAACCAGGCTAACGCCTGTTCAACGATATTTTCCGCTGTCATGAGGATCCTGCTTTTGTTGTGTTTGTGATTTTATTGTTGGTTTTTTTAGCAGTTTCACTCTAAGCGCTACGTCAGCGTTGCCACAATAATAATTGCAAGTTAGCGTTGCTTTTATTGTAATGCTCATCTGCACAGTTATGAGGCAATACGGTCATGCAAAGTACGGAGATTCGCTATTTTCTGGCGGTGGCCAATACCGGCTCCCTGAGCGCGGCGAGTAAGCAATTATTTGTGGCGGTATCGGCCATCAGCCGTCAGATCCAGCGTCTGGAAGAACGCATCGGCGCGCCGCTGTTTGAACGTCATGCGCGCGGGATGGTGCTCAACGATGCCGGGCAGATTCTGGAAAACCATGTGCGTAAAAGCATGATGGAAATGGAGCACGCGATTGCGGAAATTCAGGGGCTGAACGCCGTGAGGCGAACCGTGATCCGCATGGCCTGCACTGACGGGCTGGCGTTTGATTTACTGCCGCAGCTGTTCTCGCGGTTTCGCAAGATAAACCCGGGCGTGATGTTTTATCTCAACGTCGGCACGGCGGTGGAAGTGTCGGAAATGATCCACAACGGAGAAGTGGAACTCGCGTTACAGTTCAGTCTGGTGGCGGAGCGCGGCGTGGACATCATGGCGTCTTTCCCTGCGCCGGTACGCATGGTGATGCGCCCGGATCATCCGCTGGCCGATAAGGACGTGCTGCTGACAGATTTGCATCCGTACCCGCTGGCGATGAACGAGCAGGGCAGCACCATCCGCCAGCTGTTTGATTTGTCGTGCCGGATGAGCGGAATTTTTCTGGAACCCGCAGTCAGCTGTAACCGTTTTTCGACGCTTTACGATTTTATGGTGCAGACGCCGGGGGCGATTGTCGCGTGCAGCCACTTTTCCATTATGTATAAAGCCCGGCGCGATAATTTGCGGGTCAAACCGGTGAACATTGAACAGCTGAGCCAGCGGACGTTGCAGTTGCAATCACCTGCCGGTAAAAGGCGTTCGGCGGCGCTCGGTCAGTTTGTCGATTTTATCCGTGACGAACTGGTGCGGGAAAACGAGGCCTTTATCCGTGATTTCGATTTGAATACTGCCCAGTTATAAAAAGTCAGGCGTGAAAACGCGTCCACAGGCTAATCAGCAGCCACGCCGCCAGCGACCAGCAAACGACGGCGCAGAGCAGGGCGTAAGGCAGTTTCATCGAGCCGATGAAAAAATAGAGCGAAATCAGGTACACCATATAAGGAATGACGGCCCACAAGCCGAAGACAATCGTGGTTCGCAGTGCCTCAATGCTGCGTTCCGTGCCCACGATGTAGTGAGCAATTAAGGCGAACGTAGGAAAGAGCGGGACCAGCCCGGCGATATAATAGTTTCGGGTTTTGGACAGCACCCCGATTAAAATCACGACCAGCGCTCCGATCAGCGCCTTAATTACCAGTCCCATTTCTGCCCCTGCGGCTCGTTCATCGTCGTTGTAGCGCCGTTGCGATTAAGCCGTTTATTGTTATAGATATTTTATATGAATCTGCACCCCAAACTGACGCACATGAATGAATTGGTCAAGTGCTGACTGCTGTTTTTATCGCCGGTTGAATCAGCGCAAGCAGCGGAAAATTCTACTATTCTTAAGATCTTTACACTATTTAGGTTTATTCCAGACCCAGAACGCAGTAGGTTTTACGTCAGACAGAGTTGTACAATCTGTTTGAAAGATAAGATAAATTTCAGTTACCCGGACAAAAGCGCTGATACCTATGACAATTTCTTCCCAATTCAAACGGACTTTCATTTACGCGCTGGGCGGTGGAGTAATGCTGCTGGCGCTTCCTGCCGCTCAGGCGGACAACGGCCCCGTCGCACCACAGATTAATGCCAAATCCTGGGTGCTAATGGATTACAACAGCGGGAAGATCCTGACTGAATCGAATCCTGACGCGCGCCTCGACCCGGCCAGCCTGAGTAAAATCATGGTCAGCTACGTGGTCGGGCAGGCCATTAAATCCGGCAAAATCAAATCCGACGATCTGGTTTCTGTCGGTAACGATGCCTGGGCAACCGGCAATCCGGTGCTGCGCGGATCGTCCCTGATGTTCCTCAAACCCGGTGACCGCGTGCCGGTTTCCGAGCTGAATAAAGGGATCGTCATCCAGTCGGGTAACGACGCGAGTATCGCGCTGGCCGATTTTGTGGCGGGTAGCCAGGATTCCTTCGTGAATCTGATGAACCGCTACGGCGAACAGCTGAAACTGCAAAATACGCATTTTAAAACCGTTCACGGGCTGGATGCGGACGGGCAATACACGTCGGCAACGGATATGGCGCTGCTGTCGCAGGCGCTGATCCGCGATACGCCGGACGAATATGCGCTGCATAAAGAGAAAGAATTCACCTTCAACCACATTAAACAGATTAACCGTAACCGCCTGTTGTGGAGTTCGAATCTGAATGTGGACGGCATCAAAACCGGCTTCACGTCCGGCGCGGGGTATAACCTGGTCTCTTCCGCCAGCGACTCTACCGGTATGCGTTTGATTGCGGTAGTCATGGGCGCGCCGAGCGACCGTATCCGTTTCAGCGAGAGCGAAAGTCTGCTGACCTGGGGTTTCCGTTTCTTTGAAACGCTGACGCCAATTAAAGCCGGCGATGCATTCACCAGCCAGCGCGTCTGGTTTGGTGATGAAAAAATGGTTCCGCTGGGTGTGGCTGAAAATGCCTCACTGACGATGCCGAAAGGCCAGCTGAAAAACCTGAAAGCCAGCTTCACGCTGACCAATAAGCAGCTTGAAGCGCCGCTGGCGAAGAATCAGGTTGTGGGAACCGTGGATTTCAGCCTGGACGGCAAAGTTATTGAACAGCGTCCGCTGGTGGCGTTGCAGGAAGTGAAGGAAGCGGGCTTCTTTGGCCGTATCTGGGACTTCGTGATGATGAAAATCAGCGGCCTGTTTGGCAGCATTTTCGGCAAGTAACTGCGGCTTATCCCCTGAAATCTGACGCAAAAAAAGCGAGGCCAACAAAGCCTCGCTTTTTTATGCCTGAACGGCCGGAAAATCAGTTCTGCACCCAGCCTTTCCTGATCGGGAAGGCGAATCCAAAACGGTACACTTTGCACATCATCGCGTTAATCTGCTCACCAAACAGGTTCCACACCAGCTGGGCGAACAGGCAACCGAGCATGCCAACCAGTAATCCGCCCAGCATATCCAGCGGCCAGTGAATGCCTAAATAAATACGTGACCAGGCGATGGCGATGGCTGTCACCATCAGCAGCGCGCCGGACCAGATGCGGTGCCAGAACAGGAATGACAGCGCGAAAGTGAAAATCGCCGTGCCGTGGTCGCTCGGGAAAGAATCATCCGGCGCGTGATGCAGGAAGTTATAACCAAAACCTTCAACGAAAGGGCGCGCGTGAGGGAAAAGCATCGAGAGCGTTTTGGCCGTCGTCATCGCAAAGAGCAGCGCAATAGTGGTTTTACTGACCAGTTCACGTTGCTGGCCGATCTGGTCGCGCTGACCCCAAAGCCAGAGCCCGACAATCAGAAGCGGGACGATGAGAATCAGGTCATTGGCCAGAAAAGCCGCCAGACTGATCAGCGCGTGCGGCGAAGCGGGCGTCGCGTTGATCCACAAAAACACCAGATGATTCAGCTGCTCCATAAAACTACCCTCGTATGTACAGGCCAGACAGGCCAAATAAACAGGCCAAAATAGTGATCACAAATTTCCGGTAACCCACTGACAACAGGCAAAAAACGTGGATGCCACGTTAGTTTGTGCTGCCTGTGAGGTAAAGGGGGTATCGTCTGAATATCCGCACTCGTTGAACGGCGGTATAGTTTCGCGATGAAATAGAGTGTAAAGAGAAGAACTTAAGGAAGCCTTAAGCAGGCGGGAGGACGAGCCTCCCGGCGCAATTGCCTGACTGAAAAAATGAAAGAAAAAGTGTCTGAGAAGACGATTAGCGAGGTTTTTGGACGGACATCAGGAACAGCATCGGACGTTCAGCCTCTTCGGCCAGCGCGGGTTGTGCGGCAATTTGTTCCGCTGACGGACCCCACTCATTAAGCCCGCGGATAACGAAACCCGCATCAGTGAGCAGGCGGATGTAGGTCCCCAGCGTTCGGTGCTGCTTGACCACGCCTTCGGCAAACCAGTTTGTGACACGCTTGCCTTCATGCTGATAACCATCGACCGGCCAGGTTTTTTGCCCGCTTTCATTGATCATCCACGCGGGGCTTGAAGGCGCGGTATAGATCGGGTGCTCAGCTGAGAAGACAAAACTGCCGCCCGGTTTGAGCGCGTGAAACACCGTTTGCACAAGCGCGGGCAGGGCGTCGATGTAATGAAGCGTGAGCGAGCTGTATGCCAGTTCAAAAGCGGCTTCCGGCAGTGTCAGGCTTTCAAGATCCTGACGGGCATAATGAATCGCATCGTCGCAAGTCATCGACCGGGCTTTTTCCAGCATTTTCTCTGAAACGTCGAGCCCTGAAACTTCTGCGGCACCGGCATCACGCGCAGCACGGCAGAACCAGCCGTAGCCACACCCCAGATCGATGATGCGTGCGCCCTGCATATCAGGCAGCATGGCTTTGAGTGAAGGCCATTCCGGCGCTCCTTCCAGCCCGAACTGCGATCGCCCGAGTTGCGCGTAGCCTTCAAAAAAGGCCGGATCATCGTAAATATTTTGCGTCATTTGAATGACTCCTATAAAAATAATCTTAATTGCCAATCCACTTTGGCCTGAACATTGTAGTCAAAATCAGACAGGAGAGCAGCAAAATGGACATTCGTCAGGCCACGCTGGCCGACCAGCGCGAACTGCAAACGCTGGGACGTGAGACCTATCGCCACTATTTTGGCGACCTGTGGCAAAATAGTGACGAGCTGGAACAGTTTCTGGCCGATGACTTCAGTAACGAAGAAATGGAAAACACGCTTGAGAGCCCGGATCACCGCTGGCTGGTGTTACAGGAACAGGGCGACGCGGTCGGTTTTGCAAAAGTGCATTTCAATCAGCCTCTTGAGGGCGCGGAAGGGCACGGGGCGAAGTTGTGTAAGCTGTATTTCAAACCCCAAAGCCGGGCACGCGGGCTGGGCGCGATGTTATTTGACGCCGTAGAAACCGCCGCCCGTGAAAACGGACAATCGTGCTTGTGGCTGACGGTTTTGCAAAGTAATCTCCCGGCTATCGGATTTTATCAGCGTCAGCGCATGCATCAGGTCGCTGAGACGGCCTATGTGACGGCAACGCAAACCACTCCATTGTGGATCATGAAAAAGGATATCAATGATTAAATTACGTCTTGGCGGTCTGTTTATCACGCTCGAAGCCGGGGAAGATATTCCCTATGCGCCGGAGTTTTGTGAGCATTACACCTACCTTATTCATCCGGCGGAAGACGGTTTTGAAATATTGCGTTATGACGCGTATTCCGGCTGGCACAAACGTCCTGATCAGATATTTGAAGACGGGCATCAGGCATTTGTATTTGCCTATCAGGCGTATGAAAAAGAGTGGAATCAGACTGACGGACGTTTAGGCGGTAAGGATCAGCGCCTCGAACGAATTATGTAAATTCCCGCACGGAATGGATGTTCAAAAAGCCACCGCCCTGGTGGTTTTTTATTAACCTGAAAGTGAACCGTTTCGCTGGAATATACAAAACCTTACACAGAATATCTTTAATCTGCCGGCGAAATTTTCGCACTCACGTCGCCGGATGAGAATATTTTTACTACGATTCTGAATAGTTTCTGTAATTTACTATAATTTCACTTCGCTATTATCTTCACGTAATGGATTGTTTTTAAATGAATATATATCTGATTGATGCGTGGCATTTATATAAACGATTTCCAAACGAAACTTATTTCAAATATTTACAGGTTGCAACCAAAGTTCTCATCGTTTAATTTTACGCACGTCAATTCCGGGCCATAAGAAGGGAAAATATAACTTCACGGTAACCGGATAATAACACTTGCCGGATGGCATTTTAGACGGCTTATAAATAATCAAGGATATTGATGATGAAATTACGCGTACTTTCTCTGGTCATTCCCGCTCTGATGATGGCTGGCACTGCCGGCGCTGCTGAAATCTATAATAAAGACGGCAACAAACTCGACCTGTTCGGTAAAGTGGACGGTCTGCATTATTTCTCCAAAGATAACAGTACCGATGGCGACCAGTCTTATATGCGTCTGGGTTTCCGTGGCGAAACACAGATTAATAACGAACTGACCGGTTACGGCGAGTGGGAATATCAGGCAGCCCTGAACTCTGCTGAAAGCGCTGATAATAACAACTTCACCCGTGTAGGTTTTGCAGGTCTGAAATTTGGCCAGTGGGGTTCACTGGACTACGGCCGCAACTACGGCGTGATGTATGACGTGGCAGCCTGGACCGACGTTCTGCCAGAATTCGGCGGCGATACTTACGGCGCAGACAACTTCATGTTCCAGCGTGCAAACGGCGTGCTGACTTACCGTAACAAAGACTTCTTCGGCGCAGTCGAAGGTCTGGATGTCGCGGTTCAGTATCAGGGCAAAAACGGCAGCGCTACCGAATCTAACAACGGTCGTGACGTATTAGCTCAAAACGGCGACGGTTATGGCATGTCCCTGTCTTATGACCTGGGCGAAGGTTTCAGCGCAGCAGCCGCAATGATGGCTTCTGACCGTACCAACGAGCAGAACGGCCGCAACAACCCGGCAATCATTGGTAACGGCGACAAGGCGACCGCGTACAGCGGCGGCCTGAAATACGATGCCAACAATATCTACCTGGCGGCGATGTACACCCAAAGCTACAACGCAAACCGCTTCGGTAAAGCAGGCAGCACCGCTTACGGTTATGCCGACAAAGCGCAAAACTTCGAAGCTGTGGCACAGTACCAGTTCGACTTCGGTCTGCGTCCGTCTGTTGCCTACGTGCAGTCTCACGCACGTAATATCCCGGGTTACAGCAACCAGAACCTGACCAAATATGTTGATGTTGGCGCGTCTTACTTCTTCAACAAAAACATGCTGACCTACGTGGATTACAAAATTAATCTGATGGATGACACCCGCCTGACCCGCGATGCTGGCATCAATACCGACGACGTTGTGGCCGTAGGCCTGGTTTATCAGTTCTGATAAGCCGACGCTGCCCTGAAAGTTAAGGGCATTTGCGTCTCTCGTGTCTGAATCTCCCGCTGCAAGGCGGGAGATGACTTTCCTCACAAAATCTTATTCCCCGTACTTTCCCCTGTGTTTTCGTTCAGGCATTATTCCGGCACGTGAAGTTCGTATCCGACGACTGAGAGCCGCCAATGACTGATCACGCCACACCCAATCTTCCTTCCCGGGATTTCACAGAGACTCAACGCTTTTACAGCAGCATAGGCTTTACTACCGGCTATATCGACGACAGCTGGCTCATCATGAGCCGCGGCGGTATTACGCTGGAATTCTTCCTGCACGTCGATCTCGACCCGCTCACCAGCTGGTTCAGCTGCTGCCTGCGCGTGGATGATGCCGATGCCATTTTTGATGAATTTATTGCAGCCGGAATAGGGCAGGACAGGAACATGCGGCCATGCATTCATCTGCCTGAAATGCAGCCGTGGGGATTAAAAATGGGTGCGCTGATTGATATCGACGGAACGTTGTTGCGGGTGATTGAAAATTAGCGAAACGGGTAACGCCAATGTCACGCCACCGGAAATCACTGCGGCGGCGTGACACTTTGTCAGCCCGCGGTGCGGGTGAATTGTTGCTCCATGACGCGGCTTCCCCACTGGTCGCCATCCCATTCTTTTGTCAGAGTAAAACCAAACGATTCATACAAACGGCGCGCGGCATCCAGCCCGCTGAAAGTCCAGAGCTGAGTGGCTGAGAATTTTTGCTGATCGCAGAAATTTACCGCTTCGCTGAGCAGTTTTCTGCCAATACCGCCTCCCCGGCAGCCATCATCAAGAATAAACCAGCGCAAATGTGCTTCGTTATTGCCTAAATCCTGCCCGTCGATGGCGACAGAACCGACTATTTTTCCGTTCTGAACCGCGAGCCAGATTCGGTTGTTTTCATGACCGAGGCGACCGGTGAATTCCGCTAACCCCGCCGCCACTTTGCTTTCAAAAAAACTGCCAAAGTTGGCATGACGCGAATAGAAACGGGCGTGCATCTCTGAAATACGCCCGATCATACCCGGCTGATAACCGGAGCTGATGATCACAGGATTTTGCGGATTTGCCTGTGAACCGTCACGGCATGATTTCAGTGCGCGGGCGTAGGCAGAAATCCCTTCAGCGACGGCTTTCTGCTTTGCAGTATCAAGATGAGCCAGCGCATCTGCGACGCGCATTTTGCCATACGCATTAATCTTCACGACGCTGGCTTTGCCCTGTTCGGTAAGCTGAAGGTGCTTCACCCGCGCGTCATCCACAGAAACTACCTCGGTGAGTTCACCGGCCTTGATAAGTTTGCCGAGCATCCGGCTTACGCTCGACTTCTCCAGCCCGAGTTCATTCACCAGCTGCGCCGCCGTCACCGCGCCCAGCCTTTCAGCTTCAAGCAACGTATGCACCGCCGACGCGGAATATTCCGTAGCGGCAAGCGTCGGGTTCATAAACCCCAGTTCACGAACCATCAGCCGTGAAGCGGTACGGATGTTTTCTATAAGAAGTGTGTTATCGGTCATGATAAAAGGCTTTTGATGATTTGGTTGTGTTATACAACCATTTTGGCGGGGAAGGTGTCAATGGGTTTACAAGGGGGGAACGGGGGGTTTTAAAAGCAGAAAAGAAAAAACCCGGCAATCTTGAACCTAAAAAGGCGGGATTGACGGGCTCTCCAAATTTGGGGACTTCAAAGAAAAGCAGTGGCACTAATTAAGACTTCGCTCCCCTTTAAAAGTTCGCGCCATGTGGCAAAAATATAAAAAAATTATTGATTTTTTTTTGCCACATTCGTGATCAACAACTTACGTCACGCTCCCGGCCAGATGATGACGATCAGTGTCCCCGCGAGTGTCAGTAATACGTTAGCAATGGCATAGGTTCCTGCATAACCCAGTGCCGGAATGTTGCTGCGGGCGGTGTCGCTGATGATTTCCATCGCCGGTGCGCAGGTTCGTGCGCCCATGATGGCGCCGAACAGTAATGCCCGGTTCATCCTCAGTACGTAGGCACCGAAGATGAAGCAAATCACCACCGGCACAAGGCTGACAATCAGGCCGGACAGCAACATTTGTCCGCCGACTGCGCCAAGCCCGTTGTTGATCCCCGCACCAGCGCTGAGGCCGACACCCGCCATAAATACCATCAGACCGAACTCTTTGACCATATTCAGCGCACCCTGCGGAATGTAGCCGAAAGTAGGGTGGTTTGCGCGCAGAAAGCCGAGCATGATACCGGCGAACAGCAGGCCCGCGGCGTTACCAATCCCGAAGCTGAAGCTTTTGAACTGGAAGGTGATCAGCCCGATCATCAGGCCGACAATGAAGAAGGCGCAGAAGGCGAGTAAATCGGTGAGCTGGCTGTGAACGGAGATAAAGCCGATGCGCTCTGCCACGCTTTTCACACGACGCGCGTCGCCGCTGACCTGCAACACATCGCCTTTGTTGAGCACGATGCTGTCGTCGATCGGCATTTCAATCTGGCTGCGGATCACGCGGTTAAGGAAACAACCCTGATCGGTCAGATTGAGCTGGCTCAGACGTTTGCCGACGGCGTGATTGTTTTTCACCACCACTTCTTCCGTCACGATGCGCATATCGAGCAGGTCACGGTCGAAAACTTCTTTCCCGTTACGGAAACTCGGATCAAGGCGTGAGTGCGCGTCCGGATAGCCGACCAGCGAAATTTCATCGCCGACCTGCAACACGGCGTCACCGTCCGGCGTCGCGAGAATTCCATTACGGCGAATACGTTCGATATAACAACCCGTCTGGCGATAAATCCCCAGTTCACGCAGGTTTTTGCCATCAGCCCAGGCGACCAGTTCCTGCCCGACACGGTAGGCGCGGATCACCGGAAGATAAACTTTTCGCTTACTGTCTGTGTCCAGACCGCGTTCGCGGGCGATTTGTTGCGCACTGGTTGGCAGATCCTGATGTTGCAGTTTTGGTAAATAGCGTGCGCCGAAAATCAGGCTGACCAGCCCGATAAGATACGTCAGTGCGTAGCCGAGGCTCAGATTATCCAGCGCGGGACTGAGCGTATTACTGCCCACGAGGGTATTGCGCAGTGTGTCTCCCGCGCCCACCAGAACCGGCGTGGAGGTCATGGAACCGGCGAGCATACCGGCGGTGAGACCGATGTCCCACCCGAATGCCTTGCCAAGACCGAGCGCGAGAAGCATCGCGCTGCCGACCATGACCAGCGCCAGCATCAGATAATTTTTGCCATCCCGGAAGAAAATTGAAAAAAAGTTGGGTCCGGCTTCGACGCCCACGCAAAAAATAAACAGCATAAAACCGAGGTTGAGCGCTTCCGTATTAATGCTGAAATGTTGCTGGCCTAAAAGCAGGGAAACCACTAATACGCCAATAGAATTTCCGAGCTGAACGGAGCCCAGGCGAATTTTCCCCAGGCACAAGCCCAGTGCCAAAACCACAAATAATAACAGGATGTAATTCCCGTTTAACAAACTAGCGACGTTTATATTCACAAGGATAACTTATTGTTTACCAACAAATTCTTGATATAGGAGAATGTAAAGGATAAATTCAGATCCAGAAAATTCCTACTTTTTTAAACACCTTTGGTTTCTCAAATCGTGAATTAGAAAAGCAGGTTTCGGGCGTCATTTTAGTCATAGAACGTCTCTTCAGCCAGAGAAAAGCCCGTATAAATCAACTGAACGCTTTTTTTGTGTTTCGCGGGATTGCGGAACGCGTCAGGGAAGTGAGCCGGCAAGGCTCTGTCAGGTAAAAATGAACGCATTGCATGCAGTGCAGACGGCCTGTGAATCTCGCCAACTTTAAGGAGGAAGTCAGATGGCATTTTGGCGAAAGTTAATAGCCCCGCTATTTTGTTGCATTATTTTTATAGTTATTTTTATTTCGTTAAAAAATAGCTGGATAGTTGTTAGAGATATAACACCTGGTCCGGAATATGGTCTGTTATTATTTTTATTGCCGGGTTTGCTGACCGGGCTGATATATCGCGATTCGCCGATATTTTCATCTTTGATAGGTGCGCTGATTTCTGTGCCGGTTTGTACCGCGCTGCGTATGGTATTTTATCCGCGCGTGCGTCCGCTGGTGCAGGAAGTGGCTTACGCAACCAGCGCGATTTTCTGGTGTGTGCTGGGCGCGATGCTGATTCAGCTGCTCTTTACTGCGTATAAACAGTTCAGACAGCACCGGTAAACATTTTCCGATGCCATAAAAAAAGGCGCTCAATGAGCGCCTTTTTGCTGAGTTCAGAACCACTCAGTTGCTGAACAGAGCCAGATGTTCTTTGGCATAGGCTTCAAAATCAGTGCAGCCGCCGATGTGTTTCTGATCGAGGAAAATCTGTGGAACAGTTTCAACAGGTTTACCCACTGTTTTTTCCAGGTCAGCTTTGGTGATGCCTTCCGCATGGATATCGATGTAGCGGAAATTGAAATCATCACGTTCTTCAGTCAGTTTTTCAGCCAACTCTTTAGCACGTACACAATAAGGACAGCCAGGACGCCCGAAAATTACTGCAAACATGGAGACTCCTTTGTTAATACCAGCGAGATAAATGAAAAGGGAGTGACTATTTTTGTTATGCACGTCACCTTTTTGATGCCGCTACTATGCCTGTTGCAAGCCACAAAAAAAAGCAGGAATTACCTGTCGGTCTGATACCTTCTGCCTATCCAAATGATGAATCAGGGATTTTTCGGGTGCGCATATTGTTACAGCATTTGATGTCACAAGCCTTGCAAACAGGGCGCGCAGCATGAATGATTGCAACATCTGTTTTCGCTTTTTCATCCGTTCAGGAATTTTTTTAATGACGCCGACTATCGATCTTCTGCGCTCACACCGTTCCATCCGTTCTTTTACCGGCCAGCCGGTATCCGATGAACAGCGTGAGGCGATCATTGCTGCCGCGCAATCTGCCTCAACTTCCAGCTTTTTGCAGTGTTCATCGATTATCCGCGTTACCGATCCGGCGCTGCGCGAAACGTTGGTGCAGTACACCGGCGGGCAGCAATACGTGGCCAGCGCCGCTGAATTTTGGGTTTTCTGTGCCGATTTCAACCGCAACTTGCAGATTAACCCTGAGGCCGAACTGGGGCTGGCGGAACAATTGCTGCTCGGTTGCGTGGATACCGCGCTGATGGCGCAAAATGCCATGACCGCCGCCGAATCACTCGGGTTGGGCGGCGTATTTATCGGTGGGATCCGTAATCAGGTGGAAGACGTTGTCGCGCTGCTGAAATTACCGAAATTCGTGATGCCGTTGTTCGGTTTTTGTATCGGCACGCCTGCGCAGGATCATCAGGTCAAGCCGCGGATGCCGCAGTCCATGCTGGTTCACGAAAACAGCTATCAGCCGCTGGATAAAGAACTTCTGGCGCAATATGACGAAGAGCTCAGCGCGTATTATCTGCAACGCGACAGTAATGCCCGCCGCGATACCTGGAGCGCACTGATTATCCGTACCCTGAAAAAGGAACAGCGTCCGGTTATGCTGGACGCATTACATAAGCAAGGCTGGGCAACACGCTAATCGGCGATGGAGTGTCGGATGAAGATTGCAATTCTTTCCCGTGACGGATCTTTATATTCGTGTAAACGGCTGCGGGAAGCCGCAGAGGCCCGGGGGCATGAGATCGACATCATTGATCCGCTCTCCTGCTATATGAACATCAATCCGGCCGCGCCGAGTGTGCATTATCGCGGGCGTCAGCTGGATAAATACCAGGCGGTGATCCCGCGTATTGGATCAGCCATTACGTTCTACGGCACCGCAGTATTGCGCCAGTTTGAAATGCTCGGGAGTTTTCCTCTCAATGAATCTGTGGCGATTACCCGGGCGCGCGATAAGTTGCGTTCGATGCAGATTCTGGCGCGCGAAGGAATAGATTTGCCGATCACCGGTTTTGCTAATGCGCCGGACGATACGTCAGATCTCATCGCGCTGGTCGGCGGTGCGCCGCTGGTGGTCAAGCTGGTCGAAGGCACGCAGGGCATCGGCGTGGTGCTGGCTGAAACCCGTCAGGCGGCGGAAAGCGTGATTGACGCCTTCCGCGGGCTGAATGCGCACATTCTGGTTCAGGAATATATCCGCGAAGCTGAAGGGCGTGACATCCGCTGTCTGGTGGTGGGAAAACGCGTGGTGGCGGCGATTGAACGTCAGGCCAAACCGGGCGATTTCCGTTCCAATCTTCATCGCGGCGGAACCGCGACCAACGTCAAAATCACGCCGGAAGAGAAAGAAATTGCGGTGAAAGCGGCGCTGACGCTGGGGCTCGACGTTGCCGGTGTCGATATTTTGCGTGCGCACCGGGGGCCGCTGGTGATGGAAGTTAACGCATCGCCGGGGCTGGAAGGCATCGAAACCACAACCGGCCTGGATATTGCGGGCATGATGATTGATTACATTGAACAGCGGGCGAAGCCGGGATTCAGGCTTAAATCTGGCGGTTAAATCTTAATTACCGGCGCTAATGTGCATCAAAAGGCCTTTGGTCGTAGCGCTGACCGGTAATATTCCGTAAGCTATGACCCCCTTCGTAACGCTGCGGGTGTTGCGAAGGCGTGGTTATTCTCGTTGTTTTGAACTTGTGAGGCATTCTATGGATTCGCTCATCGTCCCTGATTTGGCGCTGCTGCGGCGCTGGCTGGATCAGCTGGGCATTTCTTTTTTCGAGTGTGATTCCTGTCAGGCTCTCCATTTGCCGCATATGCAGAATTTTGATGGCATTTTTGATGCCAAACTCGATATCGTGGACAACGTAATTTTGTTCTCCGCGCTGGCCGAAGTGAAACCCACGGCGCTGATCCCGCTGGTTGCTGATTTAAGCTCGATTAACGCCAGCTCGCTGACCATCAAGGCCTTTGTCGATATTCAGGATGACAATTTGCCGAAACTGATTGTTTGCCAGTCGCTGACGATCGCCGTGGGCGTGACCGAAGAGCAATTCGCTTTCTTCCTGCAACAGGCGGAAGAGCAGATGTCGATGATTATTCTTGAAGCCCACGCCAACGATTTACTGTTCCTTGGCGACGATGAAGAAGGCACACCGGCCGTTTCCGTGAATCTGCCTTTGTTGCATTAAACCCCGTTAGTTATTTTTCTCCCTCTGAAGATCCTTTCCTGCGAGCCGTGTTTATTGCGGCTCCGCTGCCTTTATTCGCTTTCGCCATAAGTTATGCTGCGTTTGTGCCGGTGTTGCCAGATATTTCACTTTGTTAAAAGCCAAAATGCCAGACGGTATAGACCAAATCTGCATAAATAATCGATAAACGCCGGTTTTGTCTCAGGAGGCTGGTACACGGGGGTTGCAGGCGCTATGCTTCTGACTCTGCACCACGCGTGATTACGTCGTAAAACCAAACGGTTAATTCGCAGGCAGCGTATGCGTCAGCGTTGAATGCCTATGCAAGTTTAATGGGTGAGCGTTGGCATTGTGTGAAAGGTTTTGTATCAGTCTGAGTGATACAAATTCAATTTATATTCCCCTGTCTTGGAGGTAGTAACGGATGTTCACCCTGCGTAAAAAGTGGTTATCGGGTGTTGTCGCCGGTCTGGTTATGGCCGCGTCCGTCACAGCGTCTGCGGAAGAGAAAACGCTGCATATCTACAACTGGTCCGATTATATCGCGCCAAACACCGTGCCTGATTTCCAGAAAGAAACCGGCATCAAAGTGGTTTACGACGTGTTTGATTCCAACGAAGTGCTGGAAGGCAAACTGATGGCAGGGAGCACCGGTTTCGATCTGGTCGTGCCGTCGGCCAGTTTCCTTGAACGCCAGCTGGCGGCGGGCGTTTTCCAGCCGCTGGATAAGAGCAAACTGCCAAACTATAAAAACCTCGACCCTGATTTGCTCAAAATGGTCGCGCAGCATGATCCGGGCAACAAATACGCGATTCCTTATCTGTGGGCGACTACCGGTATCGGCTATAACGTCGATAAAGTGAAAGCCGTGCTGGGTAAAGATGCGCCGGTAAACAGCTGGGATCTGGTGCTCAAACCTGAAAACTTAGAGAAACTGAAAAGCTGCGGCGTTTCGTTCCTCGACGCACCGGCTGAAATTTACGCCACTGTGCTGAACTATCTGCATCTGGATCCGAACAGTACTAAAGCGTCGGATTACACCGGTGCGGCGAATGATCTGCTGCTGAAACTGCGTCCGAACATTCGTTATTTCCACTCTTCCCAGTACATCAACGATCTGGCTAACGGCGACATTTGTGTGGCGATCGGCTGGGCGGGCGATGTGATGCAGGCGTCTAACCGCGCGAAAGAAGCGAAAAACGGCGTGAACGTGGCGTACAGCATTCCGAAAGAGGGCGCGCTGGCATTCTTCGACGTCTTCGCCATTCCGGCCGATGCTAAAAACCTCGACGAAGCCTATCAGTTCCTCAACTACCTGATGGAACCGAAAGTGATCGCGCAAATCAGTAACACCGTTTACTACGCGAGCGGCAACAAAGCGGCTACGCCACTGGTGAATGAAGATGTGCGCAACAACCCGGGCATTTATCCACCGGCAGATGTGCAGGCCAAACTCTTCAGCCTGAAAGTACAGGATCCGAAAATTGACCGCGTTATCACCCGTTCGTGGACTAAAGTAAAAACCGGAAAATAGTACCCGTTTTAGAAAAGGTCAGGAAGACTACAGCGGCTCCGCACAACCCTGCGGGGCCGCTGGCATTTTGTTCCAGGCCACTTTTGGGCATAGAAATCAGGCACTTTTCCCCCTGACTGTTATGCTTATTTGATACAGCTTTATTTTGATACCGGAGATTCCTCTGAGTGAACGACGCCATTCCACGCCCTCAGCCTAAGTCCCAGAAAGGTTTCACGCCTTTGCTGGAGATCCGCAATTTAACCAAGTCTTTTGACGGTCAGGCCGCCGTGGATGATGTCAGCCTGACCATCTATAAAGGGGAGATTTTCGCACTGCTCGGCGCGTCCGGTTGTGGTAAATCGACACTGTTGCGCATGCTGGCCGGTTTTGAACAGCCCACGCAGGGACAGATTGTGCTTGATGGCGTGGACCTCTCGCAGGTGCCGCCGTATCAGCGGCCGATCAACATGATGTTCCAGTCCTACGCGCTGTTCCCGCACATGACGGTTGAACAAAACATCGCCTTCGGACTTAAGCAGGACAAATTACCGTCGGCAGAGATCAAAAGCCGCGTGGCAGAAATGCTGACGCTGGTTCACATGCAGGAATTCGCCAAACGTAAGCCACATCAGCTTTCCGGCGGTCAGCGTCAGCGCGTTGCCTTAGCCCGCAGTCTGGCGAAACGGCCAAAATTATTGCTGCTCGACGAACCGATGGGCGCGCTGGATAAAAAACTGCGTGACCGTATGCAACTCGAGGTGGTCGATATTCTCGAGCGCGTTGGCGCGACCTGCGTGATGGTGACGCACGATCAGGAAGAAGCCATGACTATGGCGGGGCGTATCGCCATCATGAACCGCGGCAAGTTTGTGCAAATCGGTGAACCGGAAGAAATCTACGAGCATCCGACCAGCCGTTTCAGTGCCGAATTTATCGGCTCGGTGAACGTGTTTGAAGGCGTGCTGAAAGAACGTCTGGATGAGGCTTTAGTGCTCACGTCGCCGGGGCTTTTGCATCCGCTGAAAGTGGATCCGGATGTCTCGGTGGTGGACGGCGTACCGGTGTTTGTCGCGCTGCGTCCGGAAAAAATCATGCTCTGCGAAGACGTGCCGGAAGACGGCTGCAACTTTGCGGTGGGCGAAGTCGTGAACATCGCGTATCTGGGCGACCTGTCGATTTACCACGTTAAACTGCACAGCGGTCAGATGATTACGGCGCAATTGCAAAACGGACACCGTTTCCGCAAGGGCATGCCGACCTGGGGCGACGAAGTGCGTCTGTGCTGGCAAGCCGACAGCTGCGTCGTGCTGACAGTTTAAGGGGACGATGATGTCTTTGATTTCTGAAGTGACCACCGCGAAACCTCCGGGCGGATTCAAAGCCCTGACCGGACGTCTGCAACAACGTCATGGCCGTAAGCTGGTGATTTTATTGCCGCTGGTGTGGTTCCTGCTGCTCTTTTTACTGCCGTTCCTGATTGTTTTTAAAATCAGTTTCGCCGAGATGGCGCGCGCCATTCCGCCGTATACCGATCTGGTCACCTGGTCAGACGGCATGCTGGATATTGCGCTCAATATCGGTAACTACATCGGGCTCACGCAAGATCCGCTTTATATTGATGCCTATCTGCAATCGCTGGAAGTGGCCGCCATTTCCACGATTCTGTGCCTGCTCATTGGTTATCCGCTGGCGTGGGCCGTGGCGCACAGCAGCAAATCCATGCGTAACATTTTGCTGTTACTGGTGATCCTGCCGTCGTGGACGTCATTCCTGATCCGCGTTTACGCCTGGATTGGCATTCTCAAAGACAACGGTGTACTGAACAACGTGCTGCTGTGGCTGCACGTCATAGACCAGCCGCTGGTGATTTTGCACACCAATCTGGCGGTGTATATCGGGATTGTTTATTCGTATCTGCCGTTTATGATCCTGCCGATTTACACCGCGCTGACCCGCATGGATTATTCGCTGGTGGAAGCGGCGTCCGATCTTGGTGCCCGGCCGATGAAAACTTTCTTCAAAGTGATTATGCCGCTGACCAAAGGCGGGATTATTGCCGGCTCCATGCTGGTCTTTATTCCGGCGGTCGGCGAGTACGTGATCCCTGAACTGCTCGGTGGCCCGGACAGCAACATGATCGGGCGCGTGTTGTGGCAGGAATTCTTCAATAACCGCGACTGGCCGGTGGCCTCTGCGGTGGCGGTGGTCATGCTGTTACTGCTGATCATGCCGATCCTGTGGTTCCAGAAATACCAAAATAAAGAGCTGGGAGAAAAAGAATGAATCAGTTACCGGTTGTCCGTTCGCCGTGGCGAATTCTTATTCTCGTGCTCGGCTTTACGTTTTTGTATGCGCCGATGCTGATGCTGGTTATTTATTCGTTTAACAGCTCTAAGCTTGTTACGGTCTGGGCGGGCTGGTCTACCCGCTGGTATACTCAGCTTTTCCACGATTCTGCGATGATTAGCGCGGTGGGAATGAGCCTGACGATTGCCACGGCGGCGGCCACAATGGCTGTGATTGTCGGTACGCTGGCTGCGGTCGTGATGGTGCGATTCCAGCGTTTTCGTGGCTCGACGGGTTTTGCGTTTATGCTGACGGCACCACTGGTTATGCCCGATGTGATCACGGGTCTGGCGCTGCTGTTGCTGTTTGTGGCGATGGGGCACGCTTTTGGCTGGCCGGCTGAGCGTGGCATGTTTACCATCTGGCTGGCGCATGTGACGTTTTGTAGTGCGTATGTGGCGGTGGTGGTGTCGGCGAGATTGCGGGAACTGGATCGTTCCATCGAAGAAGCCGCGATGGATTTAGGCGCGGCGCCCGTGAAAGTCTTCTTCATTATTACACTGCCGATGATCCTGCCAGCGCTAATTTCCGGCTGGCTGCTGGCGTTTACGCTGTCGCTCGACGATCTGGTTATCGCCAGCTTTGTCGCCGGGCCGGGCGCAACGACTTTGCCAATGCTGGTCTTCGCCAGTGTGAGAATGGGCGTTAACCCGGAAATCAACGCACTGGCAACGCTCATCCTGCTGGTGGTGGGCATCATTGGCATGATTGCCTGGTGGTTTATGTCCAGAGCTGAGAAACAGCGGATCAAGGATATCCAGCGCGCACAGCGTAGCTGAATATAAGATAATTTCAGGGCGGATATTTCCGCCCTGAACGTAAATGGAGATCCCAAACGGATTTATGAAACTGGCATTTATCCCTGTTCCCGTCATGATTGCAGCCTCGGCGATTGTTGCCACGCGCTGCCTTGAGTTTATTTTGCTGTTTGACGCCATGGGTTTTTCAGGGCTGATGAGCTTTATCGAAGTCAGCGCAGAGTCGTGGCTGAACTGTTTTATCCTGCTGGCGAGCCTGCTGATTGTGCTGATTGAATGCCGTGCAGCGTACGCGATGATGCGTGCGCGGATTTGGGGGCGCCGGGCGTTTATTGGCTGCCAGGTGATTGTCGTCGGTTACATGCTGCTGGCGTCTTTCGAATGGTTCGGACCGCGTATTTTTCGTTTTGATGTCGACACCCAGGGTGAGTTTCTCACCGCGCTGCTGGTGCAAAAAATCCCCGATATTGTGGTTCTGCTCCTGCTTTTCGTGCCAGCCAGCAGCCGTCGCTACTTTGCGAAACGTAAATAGCACCTGCAGCAGGTGAGCCTTTCAGGCCGTGTGGTGATACACTGCGCGCCAGATTTTTCTCCGTATTCGATGACCGGAATTCTTTCATGCACTGCGCACTTTATACCGCCGGAACCTGCCGCTCATGTCAGTGGCTCGACACGCCTTATTCGCAACAGTTAGCCGACAAACAGCGGGATTTACACTCTCTGCTGGAAGGTTTGCCGGTCGGAGAATGGCGCGAACCGGTGACCGGGCCGGAAAGTGCTTTTCGAAATAAAGCGAAAATGGTGGTCAGCGGCAGCGTGGAGCGCCCGTTGCTTGGCATGGTGCACCGCGACGGCACGCCGGTAGATTTATGCGAATGCCCGCTGTACCCCGCCAGTTTCCCTGCTGTATTTTCAGTGCTTAAAACCTTTATTGCCCGCGCAGGCCTGACGCCGTACAACGTAGCGCGTAAGCGTGGCGAGCTCAAATTCCTGTTGCTGACCGAAAGCCAGAAAGGCGGCGGTATGATGCTGCGTTTTGTTCTGCGTTCAGAGGCCAAACTGGCCCAGCTGCGCGCCGCGCTGCCGTGGTTGCAACAGCAGTTGCCACAGCTGACCGTGATTTCGGCCAACATCCAGCCGGTGCATATGGCGATCCTCGAAGGTGACACCGAAATCCCGCTGACGGACGTGCAACGTCTTGAAGAAGAATTTAACCATGTGCCGCTGTTTATCCGTCCGCAGAGCTTCTTCCAGACCAATCCGCAGGTTGCTGAACGGCTTTACGCCACCGCGCGTGACTGGGTACATGAGCGCGGCAATATTGCCAGCATGTGGGATCTGTTCTGTGGTGTCGGCGGTTTTGGCCTGCATTGCGCCACGCCAGACATGCAACTGACCGGCATTGAAATCAGCGCGGAAGCCATCGCCTGCGCCAGAGAATCAGCCCGCCGTCTGGGGCTGAAAAACGTCGAATTCCAGGCGCTGGATTCCACCGGTTTTGCGACCGGAAAAGGCGACATCCCGGATCTGGTTCTGGTGAATCCGCCACGGCGTGGCATCGGCAAAACGCTGTGTGATTACCTGAGCCAGATGGCGCCGGACACCATTTTGTATTCCAGCTGTAATGCGCAGACGATGGCAAAGGATCTGGCTTTATTGCCGGGCTACGCCATTGCGCGCGTCCAGATTTTCGATATGTTCCCGCATACCGCGCATTATGAAGTGATGGCGATGCTGACGCGGGAAATATAAGAGTATTAATAAGCTGATGTTATTACGTTTCCCTATTATAGATTTCTCCTAAAAGAAACGGCAAAGAGATCAACTGTTAATTTCCCCGCCTGTTAAGAAAAAGCTTATATTGCGCGAAATAAATTTGATTCGCTTCACAGAATTTCCTTTTAATCCTTAAATCCATCCTGCGGCACTGTTTTTTATTCTCAAACCGGTTATGTTTATTCCCGGATTGTTACTGCATAGGCAGGCAAAACCTGAACTGAAATTTCCCGCTCCCCGGGAGATATCGGCTCAGGTTTTTTTTTTGCCTTTTATAAATGCACCCTGAAAAACATTGGCCTGATGGAACATTCGCTATGGAAAAGCACGCTCTGGCACTGATAACCGGTATTCTTTGTTCACCTTCGCTGGCCTTTGCCGGTATAGATGACCTTGCGGAAACTGGTTTTATAAAAAACAGTTCCCTCGATTTAGGAACACACAATATATGGAAATATCTTGATGAAGGTGAAACAGATAAACGTAATGTCCACTCCGCATGGGGGCAGGGGCTGGCACTGGATTATAAGTCAGGCTATTTAGCTGACGCTATTGGTGTCGATGCCTCTTATTATGGCGTGATTAAACTGGCGGCTGCCGATAATTTCGCGTCAAGAGGGATTTTGTATGATGACGATGGTCAGGCCAAAGGCTTTAATAAACTGGGACAGTTTTTCGGTAAAGCGAAATTCTCGCAGTCAGGCGTCGAAGGCAATCTGTATGGCGGCTGGAAACTCATCAAACTGGGTGTGCTGACCACCTCGATGCGCGCCGCGTCCAATACGTATAATGGCTGGAGTGGCGACCTGACTTATGACGCCTACCGCCTGCGGCTGGCGTATCTGACCAAATCGCTGAACCGTGATTCGCCGGATAAAGTGAATTTCATGACCAGCGACGGCCATGCGATTGACACGATTTACACCGGCGATGTTCAGTTCAAAACAGATAACCTGACGGCGCTTTATTTCTACGGTGAGAGTGAAGACTATTTGCGCAGAAACGGGCTGGAGCTGAATCTGAAACAAAACAAATCGTTGTCCTACGGCGTGCAGATTTATATGACGCAGGCGCTGGATAAATGGGACAGCATGGCGAATAACAAAAAGGACTTCGATCATCGCGCCAATCATTATGCCGCGGACATGACCTGGAAATATAACGACTGGACAACCAAAGGCGGGCTGGCTTATACCGACGCGAATAAAGAGGGGGGGATCGGCATGTATCCCCGACATATGAGTAAAAACTCGCGCGGTACGTTTAATTCGATGACCACGGCCGGGCTGGATTATATGCGCGACGAGGAAAAAGTATTGTCGCTGGATGTGGGTTACCACATCACGCCGGAATTAGTCCTGGGTATCAACACGCATTATGGCTTCTTTGATTTCCAGGGACAGCCGGTGAAAGAGGGAGAATTAAACGTCTACACCTTGTGGAAACCGGCGTCAAAAAAACTCAAGGATTTATCTGTTTTCGCTATGATCGGACCCGGCAGAACCTATGAACATAAAGGGACTTCACCGATTGTCGATCATCATGGAAATATCAAAAGCGCCGACAGTTTTGCGGCGGAGTTTCGTCTGGATTACAAATTCAACATATTTTAATTAACACATTAAAAGGACATTATGATGAAAAAAACGCTCTGGAAAACACTGATCTCATTTTTAGTCTTCGGTTTCATCAATGCGCAGGCCGCGCCGGTACCTGCGTCTTCGGCACAGGCGACAGCGGAGAAAGACGTCGTCACGTTTTACATCACGCGTCACGGCAAAACCTTATTTAACACCGCGCACCGTGCGCAGGGCTGGTCTGATACGCCGCTCACGGCAGCCGGTGTTTCCGTGGCAGAAGATCTCGGGCGTGGCCTGAAAGGTATTCCGTTTACCGCCGCCTATTCCAGTGACTCCGGCCGCGCACGTCAGACGGCAAAAATCGCGCTGACCTTCGCCGGGCAGACGTTACCGGTGACGGAAGATGAGCGTCTGCGCGAAACGTTTTTCGGCCCTTATGAAGGTGAGCTTGACGCTGTCATGTGGGCACCCGTGGCAAAAAAACTGGGTTTTGCAGACCTCAGTTCTGTAACGCAGGCGCTCTCAAAAGGGCAGATTACCCTCGAAACCATGATGAATACGCTGGCCGCCGTTGACCCTACGCACACCACAGAAAACGCCACGCAGGTAAAAACCCGTATGCAGGCCGCGCTGCATGATATCGCGCAGAAAACCCTTGCCGAAGGCGGCGGTAACGTCCTGATTGTGTCGCACGGCATGGCCATCATGGCAATGCTGCAAGGTATGACGCCCGAAGAAAACCTGCGCGCACCTTTGCAAAACGCCAGCGTTACGGTGGTCACGTACAAAGACAGCAAATTCACCGTCGGCAAAGTCGGGGATATGCAGTTTGTGGAGAAAGGGACGCGACAAAATTAATCCGCTGCAAACTGATTCATGATCAACACCAGTTTATCCAGGATTTCACTGAACAGATGCTCGCTGAAAGGAGCGAGCATAGGCATCATCAGGCCGATGGCCAGAATGCCAATACTGAGGGTTAACGGGAAACCAATAACAAATACGGAAAGCTGCGGTGTGACGCGGTTTAACAGGCCGAGCGCCATGTTGAGCGTGAGCAGCAGGGTTACAATCGGCAATGCCAGCATCAGGCCACCGCTGAAAATAATGCTGCCTGCTTTCGCCACGGCCATAAAACCTTCGGCGTTGACCGGATTCGGGCTGATGGGAAGTGTGTGAAAACTGTCGGCGAGCAGGGAAATCAGCCAGAGATGAGCGTTGAAACTCAGGAAAAGCAGGACGGCCAGCAGGTTCAGAAATTGCGCCAGAAGCGGGGTGTTCAGGCGGTTGCTGGGATCGTAAAACGTCGCAAAAGAAATCCCCATCTGCAGCCCCATGATTTCACCGGCCATCCTGATAGCGGCAAACGCCAGCTGCATCGTGATGCCCAGCGCGGTGCCGATCATGATTTGCTGCATCGCCAGCCACAGCGCAGGCGTGGAAAATATCGGCGTATCGACAGGCGGCAGTGAAGGCGCAATCAGAAATGTGATCATCATGCCCAGACCGAGCTTTACGCGGTTCGGGACGGATTTCTCGCTGGTAATCGGCGCGGTGCTGATCAGAGCCAGAATCCTCAGCAGCGGCCAGAAATACATGCTGAGCCATCCGGCAAGTTGTGTGCTGTCGAAGGAAACCATGGGTTAACCGATGATGTAAGGCAGGTTGGTAAACAGCGTACGCATGTAATCGAGCAGCAGATTCAGCATCCACGGACCGGCGATTACGATAGTCGCGACAACGGCCAGAATTTTAGGAATGAAGGACAGCGTTTGTTCGTTGATCTGCGTCGCCGCCTGCAACAGGCTGACGATAAGCCCGGTGACCAGCGCCGCGAGCAACAGCGGTGCGGCAACGGCCAAAGCCACTTTCATCGCCTCATTGCCTAATGCCATTACCGATTCAGGAGTCATAAGATTCTCGTAAAATGCGAACATGCTTAGGCTAGCTCACTTGCCATTTTGTCCTCCGGCAGTGCTCGCACTCCTCACGTACTTATGTACGCTGCGGGTGCTCCGCGCTGGCGGCGAACAAACTGGCTGCGACGCTGACGCCCATTAAGTTTGGCGTTTTGAATTAACTGTAAAAACTCTGCGCCAGTGAGCCGAGCAGCAACTGCCAGCCATCGACCAGCACGAACAGCATCAGCTTGAACGGCAGTGAGATGGTGGCCGGTGGCACCATCATCATCCCCAGCGCCATCAGCACGCTGGCGACGACCAGGTCGATAATCATGAACGGAATAAACACGGTGAAGCCAATCTGGAATGCCGTTTTCAGTTCGCTGGTGACATAAGCGGGCAGCAGAATACGCATCGGCACTGCTTCGGGGCCAGCCAGAGGCGGGATGTTTGCCAGACGGGCATACAACGCGAGGTCGCTTTCACGGGTCTGACGCAGCATGAACTGGCGCAGCGGCTGAGCGCCTTTGTCCATGGCATCCTGCATGGTGATTTTGTTTTCGGTAAACGGCTGATAGGCATCGCTGTAGATTTTGTCGAAAACCGGTGCCATCACGAAAAAGGTCAGGAACAGCCCGAGACCCAGCAGAACCTGGTTTGGCGGCGCGGACGGCGTACCCAGCGCATTTCGCAGCAGGCCGAGCACGATAATGATGCGGGTAAAACTGGTACACATCAGCAACATGGCGGGCAGCAGCGTCAGCGTGGTGATGAACACCAGCGTCTGAATTGGCAGCGACCAGTTCTGGGCACCATTGGACATCTGCTGGCTGATAATACCGGGCAACTGTGCGAACGCGGCCGGGCTAATAAAGAGCAGCAGCGGCAGGCACAGGCGGACGACCAGGCGAACAGGGCGCTGACGGGCAGCGGTAAAGGCGGATTTCATCAATTGGTTCACGGCGGACTGGGTCATGCCTGCTTTCCCGGACGTTTCAACATTTTCTGCATCAGCTGACGGAAATCCGCAGGCTGACTGTCTGTAGTGCCTGAATCCGGCGTTTGTACTTCCGGCGGCGCGCTCAGCGTGTGCAGCTGGGTGATGTTTTGCGCGGTCACGCCCAGCACCAGCCAGGTATTATCCACTTCCACGATCACCACTTTTTCGCTGCGGCCAACCTGAACACTGGCCGTCACTTTCAGCAGTTTGTTATTTTTTGACTGCGGCGCGAATCCGGTACGTTTGGCCACCCAGCCGATGCACAGGATCAGCAGCAGAATGCCGCCGAGCACCGTACTGACCTGTGTCAGCACAGAACTGGCGGGCAATGCCTGGGCTGAAGTCTGCGTCGTTGCGTGAGTCTGAGCCCCCTGAACGTACGGAGAATCCGTGGCCGCAGTCTGGCTCATCAGCGGCTCAACCGGCGCATACGCTCGGACGGCGTGATGATGTCGGTGATGCGCACGCCGTATTTGTCGGCGACAACCACCACTTCACCCTGAGCAATCAGATAACCGTTGATGAGAATATCCAGCGGCTCACCGGCCAGGCCATCGAGTGCGACAACCGAACCCTGCGACAGGCGCAGCAGTTCTTTGATGGTCATTTTGGTACGGCCTAATTCAACGGTCAGTTTCACCGGAATATCGAGGATCATGTCGATATCCTGCAAACTGCCCGCTCCGTCCTGGGCACCCAGCGCGGCGAAAACACCCTCGGTTGACGCTTTGGCGCTGCCCGCAGATTGTTGTTCGTTAAACGCATCAGCCCATAAATCGTCAACGTTATCCGATCCGGCGTCAGACGGTTTATTGGTGTCACTCATGGGGCTGTTCCTCATCTAGAGAATTTAAAATTGGGTTGATCAAATGTTCAACGCGCAGGGCGTATTGTTCGTTTATGGTGCCGTACTGGCTGGTCAGCACCGGAACGCCGTCGACGTGTGCAATCAGACGATCCGGTTTTTCAATCGGCAGAACATCACCCGGTTGCAGTTTCAGGATCTGAGACAGGCGCAGCGGGATTTCAACGAAATTCGCCACCAGCTCCAGTTCAGATTGCTGAACCTGATGCACCAGGTTTTCACGCCACTGACTTTCTTCATGACGCGAGTTTTCGACCGGCGGATTGGTCAGCAGCTCACGTAACGGTTCAATCATGCTGAACGGAATACAGATGTTGAAATCACCGCTCAGCGCACCGATTTCCACGTGGAACGGCGTGGTGACCACGATATCGTTCGGGGAAGAGGTGATGTTGGTGAACTTGATCTGCAATTCAGCACGGACATATTCCACGCTCAGCTTGTAAACGCCACTCCACGCATCTTCGTAGGCGTCGAGCGCCAGCGTCAGCATGCGTTTGATGACGCGCTGTTCGGTATGAGTAAATTCGCGGCCTTCCACTTTCGTCGGGAAACGGCCATCACCGCCAAACAGGTTATCCACCGCAATGAAGACCAGACTTGGCGCGAACACAAACAGCGCCGTGCCGCGTAAGGGCTTCAGGTGGATCAGGTTCAGGTTGGTCGGCACCGGCAGGTTGCGGGCGAAGTCATGGTAAGGCTGGATTTTGATCGGCCCGACCGTGATATCCGGGCTGCGACGCAAGAGGTTAAACAGCCCCATACGGAAGTGACGGGCAAAACGCTCGTTAATGATTTCCAGCGCCTGCAACCGCTCACGCACAACGCGACGTTGCGTCGTGGGGTCAAAAGGTTTTACACCGTCGTCCGACGCTTTGGCTTGTGCCGCGCTTGCCGACTCGGCTGCGCTGTCACTGTCGCCATTAAGCAGTGCGTCGATCTCGGCCTGTGAAAGAATGCTGTCGCCCATAATTTGTTTATCGCAGTATGAAAGCAGTGAAAAGCACGTCGTTGATCACCTGAGGTGGCTGACCTTTGACCAGTGGCGCGTCCAGAACCTGTTTGATGTCCTGCACCAGTTGTTGTTTACCGGTTTCGCTGACGAGATCCGCCGTCTTCTGGCGGGACAGGAGCAGCAGCAGACGGCTGCGAACTTCAGGCAGGTATTCATTCAGAATAGCCCGATTCTGTTCATCGGGCAGACGCAGGGTCAGGCCGATGTACAGCACGCGGTCAGGATCGTTATCCGGCGTTTGCAGGTTAACGGTAAAGGTATCCAGTGCCAGGAAGATCGGCGCCGCAGGTGGCTCGCTCTTCTTCACTTCAGCCGCGCTACCGTTCGCAGGCTGCTGTTTGTGCATCATCCACCAGGCGTAACCGGCCGCACCACAGGCTCCAAGGGTAATGAGTAACAGCAGAATCATCATTAACGGCCGCTTTTTTTTCTTACGCGACGCCGTGAGAGCAGAGTCAGACATGGATGGGGCGATTTCCTGTAAGTATGAGCAGACTGGCGTGAGGAGCACCGGACTGCTGAGTCAATTCTGAGAATGATTATCCCGCTTATCCTGTTGTTCAATAGTCAGAATAGGCGGGATAAATAAGGTCAGCTCTGCCGTTTGAATTAAGGGAGAACTGACCGGCTGCAATTATCTGAAACAATTTTGCGAGGTTTTACGCATCTGCAAAACGCTACGCAAAGATATCCACGCTGTTATTTCCCCCAATCCGCTGCGCAATAGAAGCCGGAACGGGCAGGGCGTCACCGGCTGACGTGCTGCTGCCGGAATTAAAGGCCGCCCAGCTTGACGCGTCACCCTGAGGCGTGCCGGACTGCGAACTTTGCTGCTGAGCCTGCTGCCATTGCGAACTGTCACTGCCGACGCTGCTTTGCCCCAGGCTGATGCCGCTGTCGGCCAGCGCGGTTTTCAGCTCTGGCATGGCGGCTTCAAGGGCAGAACGAACGCCACTGTGGCCGGACACAAAGTGCAGCTGCGCCTGATTGTTCTCAATCTTCATGCTGATCTGAATGGAACCCAGATCTTCAGGATGCAGACGCAGTTGCGCCGTCTGTTGTCCCTGACGGTTAAACATCATCACCTGCTGACCGAGCTGTTGCTGCCATTCCGGTGTGCCCAGCTGGGCGTTCAGCACCGGCGTGGACGGCGCGGTGACGACGCTGGTGGTGGTTGGCGTCGTTGGAACTGAAGCAGAAGACACGGCAACGGCGGCGGTATTGAGCTGATTCAATGCCGTTGAATTGCTGTCGAGCGTACGGCTGTCGTTTTGCTGAACGGCTGCGGTGCTGTTTGCCGCCGCGCTCATTGAAGCCAGTGCGCTGCTGAAATCAGCGGCATTGGTGGACGCCGTGCTTTTGCTGCTGGCGGCATGCTGTGAAGACGTTGTGGCGACAGAGGCCGCATTACCCGAGGCGGTTGCCGCGGTTTTCGGATCGGTGTCGGTCACCGCGGCAGTTTTACCGTCGCCGGTCAGCAACGATGACGCCGTGACGTTCAGGCCGGAAAGCAGGGTGCTGGCGTTCTGCGCACGCGTGGTGTCGTCGCTGGCCGTCTGTGTTGCAGCCGCGGTCACGGTCTGAATCTGCTGCGCAGGCTGTTGCTGTACCGCCAGCTGAGCGAACAACGCCTGAATGCTGGCATCCGCAGAATCGGCATCTTTGTCTTTGTCACTCAGCGCGATGTCTTTCACCGACGTTCCCTTCAGGCTGCCGGTCGGCAAAACCTGAATGGCGGCGATCATTTTGCTCAGATCGCTGTCATCGAGCATCAGACTGCCGTCTTTCTCGCCGGTGGTGACCGCCTGCGTCAGCGTATCTTTATCCACCGTTTCGCCTTTAGCGCTGATTTGCTGCCCGAGTTTAGCCAGCGCGCTGGTGAGTTTCGGATCCAGTTTTGAGCCCAACTGGGCTTCGAGCTGGCTGGCAAAATCTGCCGGAGACGACGCGGTGCTTTCGCCAACCGCGGTGACATCCGTCGCCGCGGCGCTGGTGGCGGACGAACTGCCGGTCGCTGCGCTCGTGGTCGTCTTTGCCGTGGTAACGGCAGCAGGCAAAATATTCAGATTCATGGATTTTTCTTCCTGTGTGCGCTGCGCTGGGCGAACTCATCGTTCTGTTTTTGATCAATCTTGTTTTCCAGAGAACGTTGCTGCTCGCTGGCACGGGATTGCAATGTCTGGTACGCATTCAGCCGCTGTTGCTTTTCCTGCCACTGGTGAACGGCGGCATTGAGCCGCTGATCCCACTGTTGTAATTGTTTGCGGTGCTGGTCAATCGCCACTTCCAGCGTGCCGATGAACTGCTGGTAGTTCTGCCAGGTGTTCGCCGCTATGCCGCCGGTCATGGTGGAATTGAGTTTTTCGCGATATTCACGCTGGTAGTTGAGCAACATCGTGAGTTGCTGTTCAGCCTGATTATGCGACTGCCTGATCTGGCCTAAATTGTTGGTCGCCTGATCCAGCGCTTTTTGCGCAAGAGAACAAAGAGTAATTAATGGCGATGAACTTTCCATTCGACCCCCTTAAGTTAATTAACCCGGGAACAACATATTGAGTTCCAGACAGGCGTCTTCGTAAGTGCTGCGTTCCATGATGTCCTGCTGGAGAAAATTCTCCATTTGCGGATACAGCTTGATGGCCCGATCCAACATCGGATCGCTGCCTGCGGCGTAGGCGCCGACGCTGACCAAATCACGGTTGCGCTGGTAGCTGGACAACAGTTGTTTGAAATTACGTACGCGCCCGTACTGGGCGTCATCGATCAGCGATGTCATGGCACGGCTGATAGAAGCTTCGATATCGATGGCCGGATAATGGCCGGATTCGGCTAAGCGGCGTGACAGCACCACGTGGCCGTCGAGGATGGCGCGCGCGGAGTCGGCGATAGGATCCTGCTGGTCATCGCCTTCGGTCAGCACGGTATAAAATGCGGTGATCGAGCCACCACCGGTGATACCGTTACCGGCGCGTTCAACCAGCGCGGGCAATTTGGCAAACACTGAAGGCGGATAGCCTTTGGTCGCGGGCGGTTCGCCGATGGCCAGCGCGATTTCACGCTGCGCCATGGCATAACGGGTCAGGGAATCCATGATCAGCAAAACGTGCTGGCCGCGGTCGCGGAAATCTTCAGCGATGCGTGTGGCATATGCGGCACCCTGCATGCGCAGAAGTGGCGAAACATCGGCGGGCGCGGCGATAACCACCGAACGGGCACGACCCTCGTCACCTAAAATATTCTCGATAAAATCTTTAACTTCGCGGCCACGTTCACCAATCAGCCCGACCACGATGACGTCGGCTTTGGTGTAGCGCGCCATCATGCCGAGCAGCACGGATTTACCGACGCCGGAACCGGCGAACAGGCCCATACGCTGCCCGCGCCCGACGGTCAGCAATGCGTTAATCGCGCGTACGCCGACGTCAAGCACGTCGGTGATCGGCGTACGTTGCAGCGGGTTAAACGGCGGAGTGATCAGCGCGGCGCGATAACCTGTATCCGGCGGCGGTAAGCCGTCGAGCGGTTTGGCGCTGCCGTCGAGTACGCGACCGAGTAACTGCGGGCCGAGCGGAAGTTGTTTACCGGCTGTCTGGCCGTCGGCGGCAATCCGGGCATAAACCCGTGCACCCGGCAAAATCCCTTCGACTTCTTCGAGCGGCATCAGAAACAGGCTCTGGCCGTTAAAACCGACCACTTCACTTTCAACTTCCTGCACAACCGGGCCGTCGTGACGTTCAATAAGACAGGTCGCGCCCAGCGGTAACTGCAATCCGGTGGCTTCAAGCACCAGGCCGGTCGCCCGCGTCAGACGGCCGTAGCGGCGAACGGAAGGCGTGCGGGCCATGCGCTTTTCCGCATCATCCAGCGTTTTCAGCAGGCGGCTCAGGCGGGCAGTCATCAGAGATCCCCCGGTGCCGCGAGGCGGCACAGCTCATGCCAGCGGGTAGCCAGCGACGCATCCATATCGCCATCCTCCGCGCTGACTTTGCAGCCACCGGTGTGGATCTGGCTGTCGGCCAGCAAGCGCCAGCCGTTCATGCTCAGGGTGGAACCCAGCTGTTGTTCAACACGTTCGAAATCTGCCGGGTTAACGCGCAGCTGCGGTTTGCCCTTGAACATCGGTTCCTGCTGGATCAGCTGCTGGATCTGGTTGAGCAGGGCAGAACCGTCGCAAATCGGTGCCTGTCCGATGATTTGTTTCGCGGCAGTCAGCGCCATCTGCATCAGGCGCGAGGCGATCACGCTGTCCAGCGCGTCCAGCGTTTGCTGGAAATCGGACACCATGTGCTGCCAGTGTTCGGTCAGAACGGCCTGCTGTTGCTGGCCTTCCTGCATTCCCTGCTGTTGTCCGGCTTCCTGACCCTGCTGAAAACCGGCGGCGTAACCCTGTTTTTGCCCGGCTTCCAGACCTTGCTGGAAACCCTGCTGTTCAGCGCGACGTTGCAGGTTCAGCAACTCATTCTGATCCACCTGAAGTTTTGGCAGACCGTCGTCCTGTTCTTCTTCGCCTTCGGCCAGCAAAGGTTCGTCCGGCGTGGTGAACACCGGCACGGCAAGGTCACCCGGTTTCCAGGGCTGCCACGGCAGGGCGTTGATGCGCTCGGCATTACGCTCTTCGGCGGTTTTCTTTTCCGGCGCGGGCTGGCCGGACATCGGATTATCAGACATAAGAATCCTCGCCGCCGCCAACCATCATTTCGCCGGACTCTGCTAAGCGGCGAACCGTTTGCAGAATCGCTTTCTGTTCGTTCTCGACCAGAGACATACGCATCGGCCCGCGGTTTGCCAGGTCGTCGCGCAGGATATCCGCCGCACGCTGGGACATGTTGCGCAGGAACTTGTCGCGCAGTGGCTGTTCCGCACCTTTCAATGCCACCAGCAACGATTCGCCTTCGACTTCCTGCAACAGGCGCTGGATGCTGCGGTCGTCCACGTCCACCAGGTTTTCGAACAGGAACATCTCGTCGATAATTTTCTGTGCCAGTTCGCCGTCGTAACCACGAACCGCTTCGATAACGGCTTCTTCCTGCTGCGTTTTCATCAGGTTGATGATTTCTGCCGCAGTACGAACACCACCCATCTTCGCGCGCTTGAGGTTCTGGCCGTCGAGCAGGTTGTTCAGTACTTCTGTCAGTTCCGCCAGCGCCGCAGGCTGGACACCGCCGAAGGTGGCGATACGCAGCATCACGTCGTTACGCAGACGCTCGTCGAACAGGGCCAGAATATCGGCAGCCTGACCGCGTTTGAGGTGGACCAGAATGGTGGCGATAATCTGCGGATGTTCGTCGCGGATAAGATCGGCCGCCATCTGCGGTTCCATAAAGTTGAGCGTTTCCATACCGCTGGTGGTTTCGCGCGATTCCAGAATATCTTCCAGCAGGCTGGAGGCACGTTCCTCGCCCAGTGCTTTCGTCAGAACCGAACGCAGATATTCGCTGGTGTTGACGCTCAGCGCGGCGTACTGCTCTGACTCGTCCTCGAACTCATTCAGAACCTCAGCCAGCTGCTTGTTAGAAATCTGATGGATATTCGCCATCGCGCCACTGATTTGCTGAACTTCGCGAGGGGAGAGGTGCTTGAACACCTCTACCGCACGGTCTTCACCCAGGGTTATCATCAAAATGGCGCTTTTTTCGGTGCCGGTCATAGTCATGATTGTTCGGTACTCATCCATTGGCGGATAACCAGGGCGACGATACGAGGATCCTTATCGGCCAGCTCCTGAACACGTTGGGTCTGAACTTCGACGCTGACTCGCTGCTGAGAACGTTTACGTTTCTCCAGCTCGTCGTTGCTGAGTTTGACCGGCTTGCTGCCTTCAGGCTGTGGCATCGCTGCTGCGATGGCCGCTGCGGCTGCCGCATCTTTCTCTGCCTGCTGTTTGCGCAACATCGGACGAACCATCTTGCGCCACAGCAGCCAGGCAACAATCAGCACCAGCAACCAGCGACCTGCGTTGAGCAGTTGATCGAAGAACGCCTGTTGTTTCCAGAACGGCAGCTCACCGGAATCATCAGCCGCTTCGTTGAACGGTGTATTCACCACGTTCAGCGTATCGCCACGTTCCTGCGAGAAGCCCATGGCTTCACGAACCAGATCATCAATTTTCTTCAGCTGTTCGTCGGTCAGCGGCTTCGCTTTGCCATCTGTCCCGACCTGATAGTTGACGACCACCGCCGCGGACAGGCGTTGTACGGCACCCGCGCTGTGTTGCGTGTGGGTGATGGTGCGGTCAACTTCGTAGTTGGTGGTTTCATCACGACGGCTGTTCGACGGAACGGTTGAACGGTTTGCCGTATTGTTTTGCGCGTTGTTCTGTGCGTTGTTACCGGCCTGATTCTGTGCCCCGTTGGCATTGTTCGCCGCAGGAGGATTGGTGACCGGCGCGGTCGCAGCCGGTGCGGGCTGGTTGCTTAATGCACCCGGTACGCCGCCTACGGCAGTGCCACCAATCTGGTCACTGGTGCTCAGCTGGCGTGAACGGACAGCGGCTTTTTCCGGCGTGCCGTTTGGCTGATAATTCTCGTCAGTTTGTTCGCGGCTGGCGTAGTCGATTTGCGCGGTGATTTGCGCGTGAACGTTACCATTGCCGACCACCGGCTGGAGGATAGATTCGATACGACGTTGCAGACGGCCTTCCACTTCGTTGGCGTATTTCAGCTGGGAAGCATTCAGGTCACGTCCATTGTTGTCCGACTGCGTCAGCAGATGTCCGCTCTGGTCGACCACGGTGACGTTGGCTGGTGGTAAACCCGACACGCTGCTCGACACCATATAAACGATGGCGTTGATCTGACCGTCATCCAGCGCACGACCCGGTTGTAAATTCAGGGTCACGGAAGCGGAAGGATTTTTCTGTTCGCGGACAAACAAGGAAGGTTTTGGAATGGCTAAATGGACGCGGGCGCTGCCGACCGGGCCCAAAGTTTCGATAGTGCGGGAGAGTTCACCTTCCAGCGCACGCTGATAGTTGATCTGTTCGCTGAACTGGCTGATGCCGAATTTTTCCTGATCCATCAGCTCAAAGCCGACTGCGCCACCTTTCGGTAAACCGGCGGAAGCCAGTTTCAGACGCGTTTCATACACTTTATCTGCCGGGATTAACAGGGCTGCGCCGTTTTCTGAAAACTGATAAGGGATGTTCATCTGCGTCAGCTGGGTGACGATGGCACCGCCGTCCTGATCGCCCAGATTGCTAAACAGCACCTTATAGGTGGGCTGTTTTGCCCACAGCATCATGACAACAACAATGGCCAGGGCAGCCGCAGCGGCGATGGCGATAGGAATTTTTGGGTTGGCGCGCAGGCGATTAAGCAACGCAGTTAAACCGTTTGGAGAGGTTTCTGCGCCGGCTATTGCGGAACTCATACAAGATCCCTATTTAGCTGTTGAATGGTGATGTTCATGTTGTCTCTTAACAAAACAGACTCCCAAGTGCGCAATCGTTGAAGCGTGACATTTTTCAGTCCTCCGTACAGGCAGGCCTATTTTCTAGGTGAGCCATTATTTGCCGCTAAAGGCAAAGTTAATGGCCCGATAAGCCATGGTTTTTAGGTTCAATTACCGCGTTTAGGAAAAAACTGATGTGATAGGGTGTCATTCCATGAAAGAAGCCCTTTGTTCACCGACACAGCAATAAGCGGAGAAAACATGTCAATTCAAGGCATTGAGAGCGTTTTACAGCAGATGCAGGCCACCGCCATCAAGGCAGGCGCTACCCCTCAGACGGATACGACGTCAGAAGCGGGTTTTGCCAGCGAACTGAAAGCGGCATTAGGCAAAATCAGCGAGACGCAAAACAACGCAAAACTGGAATCTGAAAAGCTGGAGATGGGCGTTCCCGGCGTAAGCCTGAACGACGTGATGGTGGATTTGCAGAAATCATCAATTTCACTGCAACTGGGTATTCAGGTGAGAAATAAACTGGTAACGGCGTACCAGGACGTGATGAACATGTCGGTGTAATACGTTAACCTGCTGAAAATTATATAGATGAGTGGTTACCTGTGGCCTGAAAGGGCATGGCGGGGGCAGCGTCATGGGTTTTTGGTAGGAAAAACAAAAAGGAAGGTCACTGCGAAGAATTACGCAAAAAAATTAATAATCATCTTCCGAGTCTCTTGCTGCCGACCTGAAGATGAACCAGGCTGCCAACCCGATAATCGCTAATGCGATGAGTACAACAAGAATAATTTTCACTGATATGCCCGCTCCCAATTTTCCGCGATCGTCTCGCGAATAGGCCTGTAATTCCAATGGGTATAACCGATCATTATCACTATTTTGATCGTCAGGACCGATCAATCCTGAGAGCATTCACGCCATGCGCGCCATATATTCTTCTCAGTCTGGTTTGTTATCGGACATTACCATGCCAAACATTATGTTTCCGTTACCGTTTGTACAAAGTGATCACCTGCGCTTGTAAACGAAAACCGTGATTTTCAAAATAAATGTTACCGGTGTCACAAAATTGTCCTTTGCATGTACAGGTTTATTTGCAAGAATCGCAAAAAAAATCGCTTCACCTGCAAAAGCACCTCCATAAAAAATGATAATCCGTCCTCCGCGTCACTGGTTCTTGCGTTTGTTCGCCTGGCATGGCTCTGTGCTGCCCAGCATTATGTTCCGCCTCAGTCTGAATTTATTGATGTCGCTCGCCGCCATTCTCAGCCTTCCCTGGTATGAGACGCTTGGCGTTAAGCTCACGCTGGCGCCGTTCAGCTTGCTGGGGGTGTCGATTGCGATCTTCCTCGGTTTTCGGAATAGCGTGGCGTATTCGCGCTACACCGAAGCGCGTCAGCTGTGGGGCGGGTTACTGATTGCCTGTCGTACGTTACAAAGTCAGGTAATGGCGGTGTGTCCGGGCGAAGCGCAGCGCGTGACGACGCTGTTGCTGGCGTTCTGTTACAGCCTCAAACATCAGCTGCGCCACAGCGATCCGCGGCCTGATCTCGAACGTCTGTTAGGGGAAGATGCGGAAGATATTCTGTCACGCCGCGCGCCGACCAATATGGTGCAGCTGCGGATGTCACAGTGGCTTGCTGAACGGCGCCGCAGCGGGGATTTGTCGGATATCGTCTACACCCACATGGACACCACGCTGTTGCAACTTTCGCAGGTCGTCGGCGGGTGTGAGCGTATTGTCAGCATGCCGATCCCGTTTGCTTACGGGCTTTTACTGCACCGAACGGTCTATCTGTTCTGTAGCTTATTGCCGTTCGCGCTGGTGGTGGATTTGCATTACATGACGCTGCTGGTTTCAGGTTTTATTTCGTACAGTTTCCTGTCGCTCGATACGCTGGCGGAAGAGCTGGAAATGCCTTTCGGCTATGCCAATAACCATCTGCCGATGGACGCGATGTGTACCAATATCGAAATTAACCTGCGCGAGATGAACAACCAGACGCAGTTGCCGGATACCCCGGTGCCTGATCGCCATTACCGTCTTTCCTGAGTTTTGAACAGGCGCACGAAATGGACATTTTGTGCGCTAAAACGTAGCACTATTCTGAAGGTTCACGATACTGTCATAATGATGAAACAAAAGTGAAATAGGATATTGGGGCAAATACAACTCCCTCCATTCTCACGAGGTATTTATGTCAGTCGTTCAGGCCAAATCATTAATCGAAGCCGAAGAGCTGCTTAATTCCGGTATGGTGAAAAAAGTCGAACTGGCTTTTAGTATTAACAGTGATGAGTTTTTCAAACTTGCGCTGGAATGTGGCGACCGCGGTGCTAAGATCACAAAAGGCAAAAAATTCTTCGTTATCACCCTGAAAAAATGGGTTATTCCTTCCAATGAAATTCCTGCATCGAAAAGCAATGTCCTGATGTAATCTGCTTCTCGCGTCTCCATAACCCTGTCACGAGGCAGCGTTATGGAGATATTTTTCTGCATTTCTCCCGGCATTTTCGCACCGTATCAGGCCACCGATTTCATCATATACACGCTAAGCGGATCCGGTGAGATACGATAATCGCCAAACGCTTCTGTGCGCGCGTATCCCAGCTTTTCATACAGGGTGATGGCTTTTTCCTGAAACACGCCGGTTTCTAAAAACAAATCCCGATAGCCCAATGTTTTCAGTTTGCTTTCCATTGCATCAACCAGCAGTGAAGCAATACCCTGACCGCGGTACAGCGGATTCACGTAGACCCGTTTCATCTCAGCAATCGGTTTTTCATGCCCTTCAGGCCGCGAAATATACAGACATGCGCATCCTGCCCAGTCATCGTCTACCCGCGCCATAAAACAGAAAATTTCACCGTCTTCGAGCGTGGAGACGTTAATTCCCTGAAAGGATTCCGGCGGGTAGAGCGGGTATTGATAAGCATCCAGCTCTGCAATCAGTCGTGTCAGATGCGGATGATTCGCATCGGTTTCAAAAATCTGGGCACTCACAGCGCGGGCTCTCAATGCAACAAAATGGATTCATATTCTTAACCGAAATTACATCGAAAACAAGCGGCTGGGGGAGTGCAGCGAAGCCTGTATCCGGCATTTGCCACGGAAGAGTGTAAAAATTGATGACGTCTTGTGCATGTCTGTCAGAGTTGTCTGATTTGATCAAATATTGATCTTTTTATCGCGTATCTGTACTTCTTTTATGCAACATTTATCGGGAGTGATTAATGTATGTAATGAAATCACTCGGTGTGATTAATAGTTGATGTATGATTACTTCTGTAGGTAAAGCAGTACATTATAAGAGCATGATTGAAAGGATAAAATTATGGCTGTCTATCCTGTTGGCGTTTTTGTCACGCTTACTTTTACACCAGGTTTGTTTGAAGTTATCGCTGTTCTGGATGAGGTAACGCCGGTGCAGTATCAGGTTATTAATGTGGAAACGGGAAATGTGATCCGGGTGAATGAGAATTTCATCCGCGGAATTGTCAAACCGTAGTCACGCGGGTTAAGTCAGGTATCAGGCCGGCAGAGGATACTCCTTTGGCCGGCCTTCTTGTTATCAGTCTGGCATTAAATTGTTAAAATCGTCCTCATAGAGCGCCCGACATTCCTCAATAAATTCCGGGTATCCCAATTCTGACGTCTGAACTTCCCGCCCCAGTCGTTTTTGCAAGTCTTCGTGAAATCCTTCGAATTCGCCATGCAGGATCCCGGTAAATCCGGTCAGGATAATGCATTGCTCTGGCGTTAATTTTTTCACGGTGGATCCTTATCAATGGTGTAGAACTACGTTTTTATGCGGCAACGCGGGGACAACAGCGGTGTACGAAACGTCGTTCATAAAAAAAATGCGTAAAGAGAGAAGTGCTTCACGCCGGTATCCGGCAGGACGCGGCAACATATTCTATCCTGTAATTAATCCCACTGGAAAACAAGGAGTCACCTATGGATCAGGATCTGTTTGAACAGGCACCACTGCCGCTGCTTACCCGGTTTCAGGTGGGCGATCGCGTAAAATTACTCACTTTCCCGGTGGGCGTTCATCCGGCCAGTTATCAGCTGGATGTGGCGATTACGCAAATTCAGGACGGAGAATTTGAAGGGGAGATTGTCAGTATCGCGCCGCTCGGACGTTTAGGGCACCACGAAGCGCATTTCACGATCGGTGGGCACGTCGCCTTTTACGCCCGAAACATTCAGGGCATGGCCGCCTGAATTCATGGGCTGAATGTCTGACGGCCGAAAACCCTCAGAAAGCAAAAACCCCGCTTAAAGGGGCGGGGTTCGTTTACGATCGTACTTTTCGATATACTTTTGTTTCTTACATCATCGGCTTAACGTGTTTGGTAAGCGCCTGGGTGGTCAGTTCATCGGCCTGAATTTTCGAACAATTTCCGCAATAACCGACCAGATACCAGTTTCCGTCAGCCCCTTTTTCAGGCTTCACTTTATAGCGCTCGTTCTGTTTACCGTAAAATTCACGTTCTGCACTTTGTGATGCATCTTCCCAAAAACACAACGAAAACTGATGTTGTTTATCAACATGACGTTGTCCGTTGCGGCTTCCACCTATCAATAAATAATGATACTCAGACATGCATCCTCCTTTTCCCAATGGGGGGTAATAATCCTCACTACAGTGTAAAACTCATTTCACCTGGAAAACTCACCCGAAAGACTGCACAAGAAGACAACAAAAGGGCGCGCAAAGGCTGCCCGGCAGAAAACTGTCTTATTCCTTAAAATTATAGAGTACAGACGCAGCAGGGTACTTAAATCCTGAAAAACTGTGACTGCTGTCACTCTTTATTTTTTTACCACTGTGATGCGCTTCTTACAATAAATCCATTTGTTGTGGGTCAGAATTTTTTGGTTTTGCTTTCCGCGGTTTAGCGGCTGGCGCGGCCCGCTGCATTTCCTGATGTATCCAGTGCAGGATCACTGCAACCGTATAATCCTGCTGCGTTTGTGTCATCTCAGCGTGTGCCGCAATACGATGCCATTTTTCCAGACATCCGCGACAGCAGGTGGCGGTGGCGTGCTGGGCGATAAACACCGGATGGCCGCGCATCGGCGTCTGCCTGCCGTCGGCCTGAGGTTCCGCAGGCGCGAGCCGCCGGCTAATGAAATCGGCGGCGTGCTGCGCTACGGTATCAGGCCCGTGACTCATACAATATTCGTATTCTTTCGGGCCAAGATGAAAGCGCTGGCGAAAGGGGGAAGACGCCAGACGCTGAAAAACGTCGTCGGTTGAAAACATAGTGATGGTGTCCATGCGCAGGTTAGACGCAGAAATAGCGGGTGTTTTTGCATCAGCTGTCGGCTTTGACCGAACTGTTGCCATGCTAGTCTGGTTTTAATGACTTTCCCACCGACTTTTCACGACAGCAGGAACACGCTATGGCAGAAAAACAGGTAGTCGATTTAGTGATGTCGGTTAACAAACATGCCGAAGAAACTGCCATGCAACATCTGATGCTGCGCAATTTTATCATCGTGATGTGCCGCAATATGACGGACGAGCAAAAAACGCAGGTGAGATGGCAGATGCGCCAGATCCATCAGATAACCGATGCCGAGTACCGCGCAGGCGATGTCGAATTGCTCGATAAAGTGCGTCGAGACGTGGAAATTATGCTGGACCTGATCAATTAAGTTTCATCTGATAGGCGGCTTTGTTTCCCTGAACTATCATTAACTCAATGATAACCAAAGGGAGATGAACATGGGATTCTGGAGAGTTTTGATCACCATCCTGGTACCGCCGTTGGGCGTGTTAATTGGTAACGGATTTGGCGGTGCTTTTTTGCTGAATATCATCCTGACACTGTGCGGTTATCTGCCGGGTCTGATCCACGGCTTTTGGGTGCAAACCCGCAATTAGCAGCAACGTAAACAGTAGCAACAACAGTTGTACAGAACCCGGCCTGAAAGCCTGAAAGCCGGGTTTTTTAATGAGCGCAGTTTTACAGCGTCAGAACAGGGAGAAGAGCAGAACGACGGGAAGGCTCATCGGCCAGGTAAACCCGATAATGCCGGACGTTAACAAGCGTATTTTAATCGTGTCGCGGCTCACGAGAAGCGTCACCAGTGCCGCAATACCCAATCCACCCCAATAAATCGTTTTAATCACTTCCCACCAAACGTGCACTGCCAACCCCTGATCACCCGTAAATTAACGGCGTGTATGATATTCGGTTAACATCTGGTAATCAATTATTGTGTGATGTTACTCATGATTTAGCATTGTAGTGCTTAGGAGTTAGTTGTTATAAGTCATCGTTTGTGCTGAGAGGGGGCGCATATGCCCGCGGATCGCGGTAGGCGCGAAGCCAAAACGCTTCCGAAAACGTTCCGCAAAACGGGAGCCACTTTCATAACCGACCTGATGGGCAATGTTGGAAATCGCCAGATCGGTGCATTGCAGTAACCGCAGCGCCTGTGTCATGCGGACATCAATCATCAGATTGCGCAGGACACAATCCTCGGCCGCCAGCCGGCGGCGAAGCATCACTTCATTCATCATCAGCTGTTCCGCCACTTCCGCGGCGGTAAACGATTTATGCAGATTATCTGTCAGCAATTCGCGCACACGTTGTGTCATGCTTTCGCTGTGTTGCAGCGAATAACGCACACCCAGATGCGACAGCCAGAGCAATTGTTCCAGCATACGATGGCGGGTAATGGGCGCGGGCAGGCCGTGATGCCAGAGAATGGCGCTGTGGGTATCGGTAAAACTCTGTTTAAAAGCCACCGGGATATGCGGAATAACCTGCAGCGTTTCAACGGAAAGCAGTGGGGCTGAAAAGCCCGTGGCATGGAGCCCCGCATCACTGAGCAACTGGTGATCCCAGGCCATAATGGCGCAGCTGAAAGGGCCATTGTCTGAGAGATGGTGGGTGAGACTCAACGTTTGTCCACTGTTGAGCACCAGCATTTCCCCCGCCTGTAGCGAGAATCGCTGTTCCTGGTTAGTAATAGAAAGACTTCCATTCTGCACGAGGATTAATTGCGGCTTATTAATATAGACATCGTGAATAAAAAGCTCACTATGCTGAATAAGTAGCGAAATAGTGCCTATCCCTGGAGTCACTTTTATTTTACGAACCATATCGATGATGCCCGAAATGACGACCGCAACCTGTTGTTTGCTGCCTGATATAAAACTTCCCGCTTATGCCAATACAAACAGGCTGCCGGTTTAGGCGAGTGTTACGGAAGGAGACAGAGAGAATCAGCCCTGGTAGCCGTATGCTCTCTGCCCCTGAAACCTTATTTTTGCACAAGAAATATTGGAAAAAAATAAATCAAAAGAAGTACTTTAATAATTATTGGTGATCGCCAAAAGCAATCGAACGGAGATCAATTTTTCCGTACGTCGTGTTCACTTGTTGTTGTCGGGACGACTGACCAATCAGCTGGGTGAGCGTATTCATCCGAGCCTGTAATAACGTTTTAATCAAATTTTCATTGTCGAGAATGATACGTAAATAACGGCGAATATCATTCTGAACCATTATCGAGGTCTGTTCTGACATCGGTAATTTGGTGGTCGCTTCCACGGCTTTCACATAACTGACTTCGAGCTCGACCAGCTCATCCCATTTTTCATCTTGCGCCAGCCGCAACATCTGCTCGCTTAAAGACAGGATCAGTTGATATTCATTAACCAGATACTGATGTTGATCCATTATATTGGTCCTGCGACGGGTGGTGGTTTGGGCCGATTTGCCGCCAGGCATCGGCGATATTTTCAAGCAAGGCCAACACCTCGGTGATGGCCTCTTGATCGTTGTGTAAATTTGCATGTAATAAACGGCGGACCATATAGGAATAAAGCGCTTCCAGGTTATCCACTAATTCCGGGTCCCCTTTATCACGGCTTAATCCGGCTTTTAATCCGCTGTCGATAATATTAATCGCCATGGACAGGGATTTGCCTTTTTCGGCAATGCTTCCCTGTTGAATGAATATGCGTGCACGGATCAGGGCGCTGCGCGCCCCGTCAAATAACATCGTGACTAACTGGTAAGGCGACGCACTCATGACTGCGCTTTCTACGCCAACCTGGGCGTAGGCCTGTGTTCCTTTAGCGTTATACATAATCTGTTTCCTTACTAGCTTGAACTTGATGAGGACATGGCTTCGAACTGCTGCGTCAGATAAGTCGCCGTGCTGTTGAGCTTTTGAATCGAGACATCAAGTGCAGTGAATTGCGTTTTGTAACGGGCGATGGTGGTGTTGATGCTGTCATTCACCTTGTTGTACTGATCGGTCAGTCCTTTCAGGGTGGTGTTAACCGCCGTTTCTGCGTTAGCAATCGTGCCGTTAGTACTGTTCAGGAACCCGGTATTCAGGTTGCTGATATTGGTCATCACGCCAGTGGTTTTACCGTCGCCGACCATCATGGTCTGCACTGCATTCGGATTACTGGTCAGCGCGGTGCTCAGTTTGGTGCTGTCAATTTCCAGTTTGCCGGTATCCGGGTCGGTCGTAATGCCGATGCTGGATAAAGAGCTGATCGTGCCGGAACCTGATGCTGCAGTGACGGCGGATTTCAGACGCGTCTGAATAGTGCGCAGCGCACTGTCACCCAGTAATGCACCGTTGGTGCTGTCAGCCGTATCAGTATTCGTCGCGGTCGCGGTGAACTTAGTCAGACTGGCGAACGTGTCCTGTAATGAGTTGTAGGCATCAACGAAAGTCTGAATGGCCGTCGTGGCTGTACTGGTATCTTTCGCTACTGTCAGGCTGGCCGCGGTGGAAGTGGTTCCCGTCAGATTTAAGGTGATCCCATCCTGTGCGTCGCTGATGGTGTTGCTCTGACGCTCCAGATCGATGCCGTTGAACGTCAGCTTGGCATTCATTGCCTCAGCATTTTGCGTCATCGCACCCGTGCCGGTGGAAGAATCATAACCAATAATGTTATTGAGCTGGTCATCACCGGTCACGCTGACGGTCATCTCAGAATTGGTGCCGGTATTGTTGGCGCTCAACACCAGCTTGTAGCTGCTGTCGGTCACTTTAACGATACTCGCCGTAACGCCGCCGCCGGCTTTATTGATTGCATCGCGAACGCCGGTCAGTGAAGTCTGATCGTCCGTCAGTTTAATGCTCAGCGGAGTACTGCCGTCGCCCTGGCTGATGGTCAGCGTGCGCGAGTTACCGGTAGTGGTTGAGCCTAATGCTGCCGTACTGCTGCTTTGCGTGGCAGAGATTAAAGATTGAGATGCCGCCAGCTGTGTCACGTTAACGGAATATTTACCTGCCGCCGCGCCGGTGCTGGTGGTCGCGCTGAATGCCGAGGTGTTGTTAGACGTTGCCGTCGTCGCGCCGTAAGTATTGGTAGACGACAATGCCGTCGCCGCATCGGCAAAGGTTTGTACTGCGCTTTTCAGCGTGCCGTAAGCGGTCAGCTGAGCACTGTAACTGGTCTGTGCCGTGGTGATTGGCGTGAGACGCGCCTTTTCTGCGGTGGTCAGGTTATCCAGCAAAGTGGAGAGATCTAAACCTGAGCCGATACCTAATGAAGAGACAGTGGCCATATGTATCCTTGTACGGGTTGTATAAGAGTCTTTAAGCCCTATCGGCACGACGGAGAAAAAGTTTAATAGATCGCAACAAAAAGTAATGGCGTGAATAGGCGGTATAAGGAAGGGTAATTCTCAAAGTAAGAAATCGACGTTTTTTGAGAAATAATTCTAAAGGTTGCGGGAGTAGCGCCGATACAAGTTTGGACGGTGATGAACGCCGTGGGCAATAAGCCCGAACCCTTAACCAGATTTGAAGGAATACACTCATGGCTCAAGTTATCAATACCAACACGCTGTCTCTGATGACTCAGAACAACCTGAACAAATCCCAGTCCGCTCTGAGCACCGCTATCGAGCGTCTGTCCTCCGGTCTGCGTATCAACAGCGCAAAAGACGATGCTGCTGGTCAGGCGATTGCTAACCGCTTCACGTCTAACATCAACGGTCTGACTCAGGCTTCACGTAACGCCAACGACGGTATCTCCGTTGCGCAGACCACTGAAGGTTCACTGAGCGAAATCAACAACAACTTACAGCGTATCCGTGAGCTGTCAGTTCAGGCTGCCAACGGCACCAACTCATCTTCTGACCTGACCTCAATCCAGGACGAAATCACTTCACGTCTGTCTGAAATCGACCGCGTATCTGGTCAGACTCAGTTCAACGGCGTGAACGTACTGGCTTCTAACCAGACGATGAAAATTCAGGTTGGCGCAAACGACGGCCAGACTATCTCCATCGACCTGCAAAAAATCGACTCTACTACTCTGGGTCTGAACGGTTTCTCTGTATCAAGCAACGCTCTGAAAACCAGCGATGCTATCACTCAGGTTGGCGCAAGCGGCTCCCTGAAAAACGTTGACCTGTCTGCAGCTGCCACTTCTCTGGGCCTGGACGCAAGCAAACTGTCTCTGAAAAACGTTCAGACAGCAGCAGGCGCAGCCACTGCAACTTACGTTGTTTCTGATGGTACTAATAACTACGCAGCCTCTGTAGATGACGCTACTGGTGCTGTAACTCTGAACACCACTGACGTTTCTTACACTGACACTGACAACGGTGTTACTGCAGGTACTCAGACTGGCAAACTGGTTAAAGTTGGCGCAGACGCGACTGGCGCAGCAGTAGGTTACGTGACCGTTCAGGGTAAAGACTACAAAACTGCAGCAGGCGCTATCACTGACGGCGGCGCTACTGGTACTGCTAACGTGGCAAGCACCATCGGTGACATCTCTGATACAGCTAACACCAACGCTTACACCGGTGTGGCAACTTCTGATCCACTGAAAGCAATCGACGCTGCAATCGCTAAAGTTGACACCTTCCGTTCTTCACTGGGTGCGGTTCAGAACCGTTTCGATTCTGCAATCACCAACCTGGACAACACCACCACTAACCTGTCTTCTGCACAGAGCCGTATTCAGGATGCTGACTACGCAACTGAAGTTTCTGCAATGTCTAAAGCACAGATCTTGCAGCAGGCGGGTACTTCAGTATTGTCTAAAGCTAACCAGGTTCCTCAGTCTGTACTGTCCCTGCTGCAATAATTGTCGCTGGCGACAATATAAGCAGTCCGGTTACAAACAGAACAAACCCCGCTCCGGCGGGGTTTTTTTTAACCAAAATTTACCTTTTTCCACGATTAATGAAACGCATTCGCTGGTATAATTTAGGATAATCTTTATGTTGTGATTGTTTTTTAGGCGATTGCAATCCTGGTAATCCTGCGGGTCTGAAACAGAAAGTGCGAGACATAATCAAAATAACCGCGCTTTTCAGTCCTTATTCAGGCGATTGAATGGGGATTACCACTGGCACAATGATACTGACCCTCAATTTGCCAGGTTACGACAGTGAGCGATCTGTATACCGCCGACGGCGTGATAGACAAAAATTCTTTGTGGCAGCGCTATGTTCCGCTCGTGCGCCATGAAGCCCTGCGTTTGCAGGTGCGGCTTCCCGCCAGCGTAGAGCTTGATGATCTACTGCAAGCGGGAGGGATCGGCCTGTTAAATGCGGTTGAGCGTTTTGATGCGATGCAGGGTACGGCGTTTACCACTTATGCCGTCCAGCGTATCCGTGGCGCGATGCTTGATGAGTTGCGAAGCCGCGACTGGGTGCCGCGCAGCGTCAGACGTAACGCGCGTGAAGTGTCTCAGGCGATGCATAACGCAGAACAAAAATTAGGGCGACCACCGAGTGAAGGAGAGGTGGCGCAGGCACTGGATATTCCCATCGAGGAATACCGGCAGATATTAATGGATACGAACAGTAGCCAGTTGTTTTCTTATGACGAATGGCGCGAAGAGCACGGCGATACTGCCGAGGCATTGATGGAAGGGCACGAAGAGGCCAACCCGTTACATCATCTGTTGGAGGGCAATTTACGCCACCGGGTGATGGAAGCTATCGATGCGTTACCAGAACGGGAAAAGATGGTACTTACGCTTTACTACCAGGAAGAGTTGAATTTAAAAGAGATCGGGGCGGTACTGGATGTCGGGGAATCCCGCGTAAGCCAGCTCCACAGTCAGGCGATTAAGCGTTTACGCAGCCGCCTGGCCAACGACCACTGATCCGCTTTTTCCTGGCCGGTTATACATTTTATATCCCTTATCAGGAATAAATTTATGCCAGCGGGAATCAAAACAAGGCCTTTAAGCCGTTATCTTAAAGATTTTAAACACAGTCAGACTCATTGCTCACAGTGTGCAAAAGAACTCGACAGGATGGCACTGGTGTTTCGCGGGCAAATCATCAATAAAGAGGCCATCGCCAAGATGGACCAGCCTATTGATGATGACGTGTGGCACAACCTGTCGCAGGAACTGACCGCTCTGTGTCGTTTTTGCAGTGAGATAAGCTGTAACAGCCATTCGTCATATTTTGACATCATGGCGTTTAAGCAATATCTGTTCGAGCAGACAGAGATGAACCACAGCACGGTGCGCGAGTATGTTGTCCGCCTCCGCCGTCTGGATGAAATCTTGTCAGCAAATAACTATCCTCTCGATAAGCTTTCAGGGGACAGCATCCACCAGCGGATCATCAGTGATTTGCCGGTGGCGGGCCACGATAACTACCGTATTGCTTTGCGCAAATACGACCAGTATCTGGCCTGGCAGAAATCCGCGTAAGCGGCGCTCTATACAGACTGACACACAAAACGCAAACAGGCTCCTTCGGGGGCCTGTTTTTTTGTCTTGAATCTGTCCGCATAAAGTATTAATTCTTTATATACTTATTTCATAACCATTCTGCGCAAATACATCTGCTTCGACTATCACGACTTCGCCGGCCTTGCGGCTGTGCGTCAGGGGAACACTGTGCCTGCTAAAATTGCTTTGCTTAAAACCCGGCTGGAAACCTTTGATCGTATTGATTTACTGGGCAACTGCACGCCATTAGAAAAACTCCACCGTCTCTCTGAGTTCACGGGTCGTGACATCTATATCAAACGCGATGACATTACGCCGCTGGCGATGGGCGGTAACAAGCTCAGAAAACTGGAATATCTTGCCGCCGCCGCGCTGGCAGAAGGTGCGGATACGCTGGTGACAGCAGGCGCGATTCAGTCCAACCATGTCCGTCAGACGGCGGCAGTGGCGGCGAAACTGGGCCTGAAATGCGTTGCGTTGCTGGAAAACCCCATTGGCACCACCGAAGCCAATTATCTGACCAACGGCAACCGCCTGTTGCTGGATTTATTCAATGCCGAAGTGGTGATGTGCGATGAACTGCACGACCCGACGGCGCAGCTGGCAGAATTGGCTGAGCGCCTGGAAGGGCAAGGTTTTCGTCCGTACGTTGTGCCGGTCGGCGGCTCGAATGCGCTGGGTGCGCTGGGATATGTCCGGTGTGCGCTGGAGATTGCTGAACAGTCTTCCGCGAGTTTCGTCGATTTCAGCGCAATCGTGGTGGCGTCCGGCAGTGCGGGGACACACGCCGGGCTGGCGGTCGCATTGCAGCATTTAATGCCGGATACACAACTGATAGGCGTGACGGTGTCACGTAAAGCCGACGCGCAGCGTCCGAAGGTGGAAACCATTGCCCGTGACGTTGCTGCCAGTTTGCAGTTTGATGAAAAAATACCGCAAATCGTTTTGTGGGATGACTATTTTGCACCGCGCTACGGTGAGCCGAATGAAGCGGGAATGGCGGCGGTGAAATTGCTGGCGGAGCAGGAAGCGATGCTGCTGGATCCGGTATATACCGGCAAGGCAATGGCCGGTCTGCTCGACGGCATCGAACGCGGATTATTCCCGGACGAAGGCTCGATCCTGTTCATCCATACCGGCGGCGCGCCGGCACTGTTTGCGTATCATCCGCAAGTGTGATGCCATACAGTACGCTTATGCAATTTTGCGCTAAGATTATGAAATTATATTCCTGATAACTCTCGCGGCGGGTGCTACTGTGCGCAAATCGTCAGATATATAACTTTCTAACATCGATAATAACTGAGGTGTATATGGTTTTTTCCACATTGCGTCGTCGTTTACTTCTGGGTGCTGTGGCCGTCAGCCTGACAGCCGGTATGGTCACCAACAGCTTTGCTGATGAAGGCTTACTGAAAAAAGTGAAAGACCGCGGCACGCTGATCGTCGGTCTGGAAGGGACTTACCCTCCGTTCAGTTTCCAGGGTGAAGACGGCAAACTGACCGGTTTTGAAGTGGAATTCGCCGATGCGCTGGCACAGCATATGGGCGTGAAAGCGAAGCTGCAACCGACCAAATGGGACGGCATGCTGGCTTCTCTGGAATCCAAACGTATTGACGTTGTCATCAACCAGGTGACCATTTCCCCTGAACGTGAGAAGAAATATGACTTCTCCACGCCGTACACCGTTTCCGGTATTCAGGCGCTGACCAAAAAAGGTAACGAAGGCTCAATCACCAAGCCGGAAGATCTCAAAGGTAAGAAAGTGGGCGTGGGTCTGGGCAGCAACTACGAACAATGGTTACGCGCGAATGTTCAGGGCGTGGACGTTCGTACCTATGATGATGACCCGACGAAATATCAGGATCTGCGCGTAGGCCGTACCGATGCGATTCTGGTTGACCGTCTGGCCGCGCTGGATCTGGTGAAGAAAACCAACAACACCTTAGCCGTTGCCGGTGCGCCGTTCTCCCGTCTGGAATCCGGTGTTGCGATCCGCAAAGACAACCCTGAATTACTGGCCGCCATCAACAAAGCGATTGCAGAAATGCAAAAAGATGGTTCTTTAGCCAAAATTTCCGAGAAGTGGTTCGGGGCTGACGTCACCAAATAATTATCCGTTAGACCCGGAGCTGATCTTGCTCCGGGTTATTTCAGGATACACATCCAAAAGGTCTTTATCGGATGCAAGAAAGTATTCAACTGGTGCTGGATTCAGCACCATTTTTATTGAAAGGAACCCTGTTTACCCTCCAGCTGAGTCTGGGCGGTATGGTCTTCGGGTTAATATTAGGCTTTATGCTGGCGCTGATGCGCCTTTCGCATTTCTGGCCACTGTCGTGGCTGTCACGTTTTTACGTCTCCGTATTTCGCGGTACACCGCTGATTGCACAGCTGTTTATGATTTACTACGGTTTGCCACAGTTTGGTATCGAGCTGGATCCTATTCCGGCGGCTATGATTGGCCTCTCACTCAACACCGCGGCTTATACTTCTGAAACCCTGCGAGCGGCGATTTCGTCAATTGAAAAAGGGCAGTGGGAAGCGGCGGCAAGTATCGGCATGAACCCCTGGCAGACGATGCGCCGCGTGATTTTACCGCAGGCGGCACGTACTGCGTTGCCACCGCTGGGCAACAGCTTTATCGGATTAGTGAAAGATACCTCGCTGGCGGCGACCATTCAGGTGCCGGAACTGTTCCGTCAGGCTCAGTTGGTCACCTCCCGCACGCTGGAAGTGTTCACCATGTATCTGGCCGCATCCATTATTTACTGGGTGCTGGCGACCGTTTTATCCTTCCTGCAAAACCGTCTGGAAGACCGCGTTAACCGCCAGGATCAGGAGCCTTCATGAGTACCATTGACGTTAAGCAACTGACGAAGAAATTCCACGGACAGACGGTTTTGCACGGTATCGATTTACAGGTCAATGCCGGTGAAGTCGTCGCGATTATCGGGCCGAGCGGTTCGGGAAAAACGACGCTTCTGCGCAGCATTAACCTGCTGGAGGAGCCGGACGGCGGCACGATCAAAGTCGGCAATATCGAAATTGACGGCAACAAGCCGATCAGCAAACAAAAAAACAAAGTCCGCGAACTGCGTCAGCAGGTGGGCTTTGTGTTCCAGAACTTCAACCTGTTCCCGCACCGTTCTGTGCTCGAAAACATTATTGAAGGCCCGGTGATTGTGAAGGGCGAACCGAAGGCGAAAGCCATCGCGACGGCGCGTCAGCTGCTGGAAAAAGTCGGATTAAGCGGCAAGGAAAACGCTTACCCGCGTCGCCTTTCCGGCGGTCAGCAACAACGCGTAGCGATTGCCCGCGCGCTGGCGATGAGCCCGGAAGTGATCCTGTTCGACGAACCGACCTCTGCCCTCGACCCGGAACTGGTCGGCGAAGTGCTCAACACCATCCGCGCGCTGGCGCTCGAGCACCGCACCATGGTCATCGTGACCCACGAGATGAGCTTTGCGCGCGATGTTGCGGACAGAGCGATCTTTATGGATCAGGGGAAGATCGTAGAGCAGGGGCCTGCGAAGGCGCTATTCTCGAACCCGCAGCATGCGAGGACGAAACAGTTCCTTGAGAAGTTTCTGGCGCACTAGATTCAGTTTTGTGCACAAGCCGCTGCACAAGGCGGCTTTCAGTCACTGGATCGGGAAGATTTAGGTTTCTCACTTGCAGTGAGGGCTGACAGCTGACCGGGTAAATTTCGGTTTCGGCGGTAGCCGCTGAGCGATCACTGCAATTGAAAAACCGAAACTTTCTCGATCCAGTTAAAACCTGATGCCACGTTGGATGGCAATCCTACACAATGGCTTTGAGCCGCCAAAGCAGCGGCCTCCTGCTTATTTAATATTCATTGCTTCCCGCATGGTATAGAACAAATCCGTCTGGTCGGTCAGCCCGACGACGTTCGCGGCGTGTGGCCCGAACGCGGCGATCCGCAACTGAGTCCCGGTGTGACCCTGCGAGTCATCCTCGGAATTCCCGTAACTGATGGTCATCGGCGCGCCATCTTTGGTGGTCAGCGTTTGCGTGAGGCCGGGGGCTTTGGCGTCGGCTTCAATAATCTGGCTGGAATGCGCGTGATCGGCGGTCACAATCACCAGCGTATTGCCATCCTGACGGGCAAATTCAAGGGCTTTCTGCACCGCTTCATCCAGATCTACCGTCTCACCAAACTGACCGCAAGGGTTGGCAGCGTGATCTTGCTTATCAATCGACGCACCTTCGACTTGCAGGAAGAAGCCGTTTTGATTGGTTTTCAGCAGGTCGATCGCTTTTCCGGTCATCGCCGCCAGCGTCGGTATCTCTGCGGTGCGCTGCGGATTGGCTTCGCAGGTGACGGCAGGTTTATCGATATTGCCGTGATACGTGGCTTTCGGACCCTGCCAGCGTACCGGCATGTTGCCGTCGGCGAATAAGCCCAGCAGCGGTTTTTTCTGGTCGGCCTGTGTGATAGCGTTCAACTGGTCGGCGTTTTCTACCCACACATAACCCTGCGCCAGCGCCTGGTCTTTCAGGGATTTACCGCTGAATTCGCCGGCTTTCGCCAACTGACTGAAGGATTTTTTGCCGCCGCCCAGCGTGACGTCGGCGCGTGCCTGCAACAGCTGTTCAGTGATGGAACCGCGTCCGCCATTTTCCAGCGCGTTGCTGGCGCATTTTTCGGCCGTTTCTTCCGGGCCATAGCATTTACGGGACGTGACATGCGCGATTTGGGCGGCTGGCGTGGCGTCCTGCAATTCTGCCGTCGAGACGTTGCCGGTCGCTTTGCCTGCGGCTTTGGCGATCTCGAGAATGGTCTGGTGATCTTTACCGTTTACGTCCACCCCGATCGCGCCGTTATAGCTTTTTACGCCGGTCGTCCAGGCGGTGGCTGAGGCGGCGGAATCCGTCACATAGCTTGGTTTCTGTGTCTTTTTATCCAGAGAATAATGCGTGTACTGACCGGTCAGCGGCAGGGCATCGATGCCTTTGAAATAACCGCCTGCGCCTTCTGCATAATTTCGTGCGGAAGTGATTTCAGAATCGCCCATTCCGTCGCCAATCAGCAGGATTACGTTCTTCACCGTTTTATCCGAAAGCGAAGCTTTCAGCGCTGCCGTCTGGTCACCGCTCAGACGACGAGCGCCACCCGGTTCAGTCAGCACGCCTTTTGCTGCGCGGTCTGTCAGGGCGTCCGGCTCAGCGGCGAAAGCGCTGGCGGATGTGGAAACCAGCAGGGCGGCAGAGAGTGCGCGGGCAAGCAGGGAGAGGGGTTGTTGCATGGTCAAAACTCCTTTTGATAAACCGTCAGAAATAAAAAAACACAGATTGTTGTATTTTGTTACCGGTAGGTTAAGTCAGAGTTATGACGTTTTAATGACAATTCAGTCTGCTGATAGGCAGTTCGAATATGATCGAGGTGTTTCCTTGTGCAGAAGCCGCGCACATGGCGGCTTTCGGTTACAGGACCAGGAAAGTTTCGGTTTTTTTACTTGCAGTGAGGGGCTGGGACTATGACCGGGGAAGTTTCGGTTTTTCACTTGCAGTGAGGGGCTGTAACTATGACCGGGAAAGTTTCGGTTTTTCAATAACTGTGTTCACTTAACCTGCTGCGTCGAAACCGACCAAAGAGGCCCAGGAGGGGGCCTCTTTGGAATCTCCGCGTCTTGCTAACAGCGCGCTATCGCTCGCTGGCTATGTTTCAGGGGCCAGCGCTATTGCCGCGAAAACTTGCCGCTACGCGGTACCCTCACTCGGTTTCGAGCCACAGGTCTCGAAACACTTCGCTCGGCAAGCTTTCCGAAAGCGGCTGGAGGCTTTTTCAATTCAAAATCAGCATGCATCTATCTTCCGAATTACATAGCCATTGGCCGCTTTCAAAACGACGTCGAATGAACGGTGAGAAACAGCGAGAGTCTTTTTCCGAGCCGGTTCGAGCCTGAAATGAGAGCACCGCGCAGCGGCAACGTTTGCGGCAATAACGGGTGTTACTGAAACATAGCCAGCGAGCGATAGCGCTGTTAGAAAGACGCGGAGATTCCAAAGAGGCCCCGTCCTGGGCCTCTTTGGTCGGTTTCGACGCAGCAGGTTAAGTGAACACAGTTATTGAAAAACCGAAACTTCCCCGGTCAGAGTCCTGGTGCCTCACTGCAAGTGAAAAGCCGCCCAATTGCAGCGGCTTCTGCAATCTATCACCCGATTGTCATCAGACTCGCATTCCCGCCCGCTGCCGCGGTATTCACACTCAGTGAACGCTCATGCAACAGACGCTCCAGCAGGATGTTATCTTCGCCGCGCGCAAACCCTTGTACTGAAATAATCGCGCCAGGGCGCTTGGCGATAAGCTGACAAAGTTCGCGGAGCTGATCGGCGTCGCCGTGATAAATCACCGCGTCAAATACCGGTGCCTCGTTCTGCCAGTCTTTGGCGAAATCGACACGTTCCTGTACCGCTTCCGGTAACTGGCTGAACAGTTCGCGCTGTAACGGCGCATCCGGCCAGAGAATACGGCAACCGGTCGCGGTGACGGCGGCGAGCTGGGTCAGCGCATCATCCTGATTGTCTGACAACGCCAGAACGCGCTCACGCGGCAATAATGCGTAAGTGTTACGTTCCCCGGTTGGCCCCGGCAGGGTACGCAAAGTGCCGCCCTGACTGGTTTGTGCGAAGCGCTCGCACACGGCAATCAGGTCTTCGCGATGTTTCTGCTCCGTCGCCCATTGTTGCAACGCGCGGTGCGGTGCCAGTAACGCTTCGCGTACAGACGTGTCCAGCGGCAGTTCGCGATCCTGACGCAATAACGTTTGCTGCACGGCGTCCTGCGGGCGGCTGCTCAGCAGGCGGTACAGGTACAGCGGACCACCGGCTTTCGGGCCGGTTCCGGATAAGCCTTCACCGCCAAACGGCTGCACACCCACGACAGCGCCGACCATGTTGCGGTTCACGTACATGTTGCCGACGTGCGCCTGCTGCGTCACGCGGTGGATGGTTTCGTCGATGCGGGTATGGATCCCCAGCGTCAGGCCGTAACCGGCGGCATTAATCTGACCGATCAGCTTATCCAGATCCTGACGGGCATAACGCACCACATGGAGTACCGGGCCGAAGATTTCTTTCTTCATTTCATCGAAGCTTTCCAGCTCGATAAGCGTCGGTTTGATGAAGGTTCCGCGCGTCCATTCCTGCTGATCGGCGGCAAATTCCTGCGTGGCCTGATACACCGTGCGGCCTTTGGCGCGCATGGCATCGATGTGTTTCTCGATACCGGCTTTGGCTTCGGCGTCGATCACCGGCCCGATATCGGTACACAACCGTTCAGGGTTGCCCATGCGGCACTCGGCCATCGCGCCGCGCAGCATTTGCAGCGTATGGTCGGCGACGTCGTCCTGAATACACAGCACGCGCAGGGCGGAACAGCGCTGACCAGCGCTGTCGAAAGCTGACGCCACGACATCGGTCACCACCTGTTCGGTGAGTGCGGAGGAGTCCACAATCATCGCGTTCAGGCCGCCGGTTTCGGCGATAAGCGGCGTCGGACGCCCCTGCGGATCCAGACGACCGGCGATGTTGCGTTGCAAAATTCCTGCCACGTCGGTGGAACCGGTAAACAGCACGCCGCGGACGCGTTCGTCGTTCACCAGTTGCGAGCCCACTGTTTCCCCCTGGCCCGGCAACAGTTGCAGCACACCCGTCGGAACACCGGCTTCATGCAAAATGCCCACGGCCAGCGCGGCAATCAGCGGCGTTTGCTCAGCCGGTTTTGCCAGCACGCTGTTGCCTGCGGCGAGGGCGGCGGCAATCTGCCCGGTGAAGATCGCCAGCGGGAAGTTCCACGGGCTGATACACACAACCGGCCCGAGCGGACGGTGCGAGTCATTGGCAAAGTCTTCACGGATCTGGCCTGCGTAATAGTGCAGGAAATCCACCGCTTCACGTACTTCGGCGATAGCGTTATTAAAAGTCTTTCCGGCTTCACGCACCAGTACGCCAAGCAAGCTTTGCAACTGCGCTTCCATCAATTCTGCGGCGCGTTGCAAGATTGCGGCGCGCTCTTCGGGAGGTGTCGCAAACCAGATAGCACCGGCGGCGGTGGACGCATCCAGCGCACGGCTGATTTCGTCCTGCGTGGCTTCACGCACGTAACCGACGATATCGCCGTTTTCAGCCGGGTTAATGACTGGCAGGAATTCGCCCTCATCGGTCTGTGCATCAATCATCGGCTGGGCCTTCACCGGATGGCTGGCGCTTTGCAGCAGGGCGCTGGAAAGCGACGCCAGACGGTGTTCGCTCGACATATCCAGCCCGGCAGAGTTCACGCGTTTGTCGCCGTACAAATTGCGCGGCAACGCGATACGCGGATGCGGTAAACCGACCTGACCTTCGCTGGCGGCCAGCGCTTCGACGGCCAGAACCGGATCGGCAACCAGTTCGTCAATCGGCAAGGTGGCGTCAGCGATACGGTTAACGAAGGAGGTGTTCGCACCGTTCTCCAGCAGACGACGCACCAGATACGCCAGCAGCGTTTCATGCGTGCCGACCGGGGCATAAATGCGGCAAGGGCGGTTCAGTTTGCCCTCGCTGATTTTGCCGACAACCTGCTCGTACAGCGGTTCGCCCATGCCGTGCAGGCACTGGAATTCGTACTGACCGGGATAGTAGTTGTTACCGGCCAGCTGATAAATTGCCGCCACGGTGTGCGCGTTGTGTGTCGCAAACTGCGGATAAATCAGGTTGGGCACCGCCAGCAGTTTGCGGGCGCAGGCCAGATAGGAAACGTCGGTGTAAACCTTGCGGGTGTAAACCGGATAATCTTCCAGTCCGTCCATCTGGGCGCGCTTAATCTCGCTGTCCCAGTACGCGCCTTTAACCAAACGGATCATCAGGCGGCGACGGCTGCGCTGAGCCAGATTGGTCAGGTAATCGATGACCATCGGGCAGCGTTTCTGGTAAGCCTGAATAACGAAGCCGATGCCGTTCCAGCCCGCCAGTTCCGGCTCAAAGCAGAGTTTTTCCAGCAAATCGAGGGAGATTTCCAGACGGTCGGCTTCTTCGGCGTCAATATTGATGCCGATGTCATAACTGCGCGCCAGCAGCGTCAGCGAGAGCAGGCGCGGATAAAGCTCTTCCATCACGCGTTCGTACTGCGCACGGCTATAGCGCGGATGCAGGGCGGAAAGTTTGATTGAAATGCCCGGCCCTTCATAAATGCCACGACCGTTTGAGGCTTTACCAATCGCGTTAATCGCCTGCTGATATGACTGCAAATACGCCTGCGCGTCTTTTTCGGTCAGCGCCGCTTCACCCAGCATGTCGTAGGAGTAACGGAAACCTTTTTCTTCATGTTTACGCGCGTTAGCCAGCGCTTCCGCGATGGTTTCGCCGGTCACGAACTGTTCGCCCATCAGGCGCATCGCCATGTCCACGCCTTTGCGGATCAACGGTTCGCCACTTTTGCCGATAATACGGTTCAGGGATTTCGACAGGCTGGCTTCATTGTGTGTCGCCACCAGTTTGCCGGTAAACAGCAAACCCCAGGTCGCGGCATTGACGAACAGCGACGGGCTGCGGCCCAGATGTGAATGCCAGTTACCGTTGCTGATTTTGTCGCGGATTAACGCATCGCGCGTTGGCTTATCGGGAATACGCAACAATGCTTCGGCCAGACACATCAGTGCCACGCCTTCCTGCGAGGACAGGGAGAATTCCTGCAACAGGCTTTGCACCATACCGGCGCGGCCGTTTGCACTTTTCTGGTTACGCAGTTTGGTGGCGATCTCGGCGGCCAGTTTCAGGGCAGCGTCGTTGAGCGGAGCAGGCAGACGGGCCTGTTCGAGCAGCATGGAAACGGCTTCCGGCTCCGGGCGGCGATAGGCGGCGGTAATGGCTGAACGACTGACCGACTGCGGCAAAATCTGCTCGGCGAAATCAAGGAACGGCTGATGCATTTCCTGCACCGGCTGACCGGCGGGCTCTTCCGCGTCGCCAGGCGCTGCGCCATTAAGCGCCGGGATCTCCGGCAGCGAATCGCCATTTTCCAGACGTTCCAGATAGGAAAAAATCGCCTGTTTGATCAGCCAGTGCGGCGTGCGGTCAATCTGCTGAGCCGCAATTTTTAGCCTGTCGCGTGTGCCTTCGTCCAGCTTCACGCCCATCGTCGTCATACCCATACGCAACCACTCCATATGAAAAGGTTCAGGTGAATTCATTATCTTTATGGCAAGCAATATCTTCTATGTTGCAACCTTGTGCAACCCTGTTAATGCACGAAGTATGCCTGATGTGATTTATTTGGCATTTTTAACATTGAATCAACGTAGGAAAGACAGGTTATTCGCGGTAACCGCCTTAATAACCTCAAAGTTAAAGGTGCAACTGAGGGAAATGTAACGTGCAACCCGCTCTCATCATAAATGTGATGCGTCGTAAATTTTACGTATCCAAAATGTTAAAGCATTTGAAATGTAGCGATCACTCAACCAGTATCGCGACCGACAGTTAATTTGAATAAAAACCACATTAAGTACGCTGAAAAAGAAAAAAAATGGAGAGTCATGCTGCATCCTTCGCGGGTTTCAGCCATCATCTCGCCCCGGCATGATTTTGACCGCCTTTTGAAAAAGGTGTGTCAGGACAGACAGATGCCGGCCTGCATTGCAAACACGTATCGCAAAAAATAAGAAAGTGGAGAAGGACATGACAATGAACACACCGATGCTGGTGACGTTTTGTGTTTATATTTTCGGGATGATTTTGATAGGGCTCATCGCGTATTTACGGACCAAAAACTTTGATGATTATATTCTGGGTGGCCGCAGCTTAGGCAGCGTGGTGACGGCACTTTCCGCCGGTGCTTCGGACATGAGCGGCTGGTTATTAATGGGTTTACCGGGCGCGATTTTTCTTTCCGGTATTTCCGAAAGCTGGATTGCCATCGGCCTCACGATTGGCGCGTATCTGAACTGGAAGCTGGTGGCGGGGCGCTTACGCGTTCACACCGAGGCCAACAATAATGCGCTGACGCTGCCGGATTACTTCACGCACCGCTTCGAAGATTCCAGCAAATTGCTGCGTATTATCTCGGCTGTCGTGATCCTGGTGTTCTTCACCATTTACTGTGCTTCCGGGATTGTTGCCGGTGCGCGTTTGTTTGAAAGTACTTTCGGGATGTCTTATCAGACCGCGCTGTGGGCGGGTGCCGCAGCGACCATCATTTATACCTTTATCGGCGGTTTTCTGGCAGTCAGCTGGACTGACACGGTGCAGGCCAGCCTGATGATTTTCGCGCTGATCCTGACGCCAGTGATCGTCATCCTCGCGGTCGGCGGCATTGACAGTTCGATGCTGGTGATTCAGGCGAAAAATCCGGAATACACCGACATGTTCAAGAATATGAATCTGGTGGCAATTGTGTCCCTGCTCGGCTGGGGACTGGGGTATTTCGGTCAGCCGCATATTCTGGCGCGTTTTATGGCCGCCGATTCGCATCACACTATCCGCAGCGCACGCCGTATCAGCATGACGTGGATGATTTTGTGTCTGGCGGGCACCATCGCCGTGGGCTTCTTCGGGATTGCGTATTTCAGCAATAACCCGGCAGTAGCGGGCAATGTGACGCAAAACGCTGAGCGGGTATTCATCGAGCTGGCGAAAATCCTGTTCAACCCGTGGATTGCCGGGATCTTGCTGTCGGCCATTCTGGCGGCGGTGATGAGCACCCTGAGCTGCCAGTTGCTGGTGTGTTCAAGTGCGATTACCGAAGATTTGTACAAGGCGTTCCTGCGCAAAGGCGCAAGCCAGCGTGAGCTGGTGTGGATTGGTCGCGCGATGGTGCTGGTTGTCGCGCTGGTGGCAATTGCGCTGGCCGCCAACCCTGAAAACCGCGTGCTCGGTTTAGTCAGCTACGCCTGGGCAGGTTTTGGCGCGGCATTCGGGCCGGTGATCCTGATTTCCGTGATGTGGAAACGCATGACCCGCAACGGCGCGCTGGCCGGAATGGTCACCGGCGCCGCGACGGTGATTCTGTGGAAAAGTTACGGCTGGGTTGAACTGTACGAAATCATTCCTGGGTTTATTTTTGCTTCGATCGCCATCTGGGTGGTCAGCCTGATGGGGCGTAAACCTTCCGTGGCAGTCGAAGAGCGCTTCAACGCTGCCGAAGCGGAATACAACACTCTCTGATTTTCCCCGCGTTATCGTGATAAACCGGGATCGTCCTGATCCCGGTTTTCTGTTTTTTCGTGCGCATTTCCCCGACAGGTTTCAAAAAAGAGCCCGTCACCTCTTGTATTTCTTTTTCCAGGAATGATAATCAATATCGTTTCTTTTTACCTTTCTTTACAGAGTCCTTACACATCTGTAAGTCTTCAGAATTCAGGGTTCGGGAGTTTCCGCTATGTTCGTTCCGTTTCTCATTATGTTTCGCGAAGGGCTGGAAGCGGCGCTGATTGTCAGCCTGATCGCCAGTTACCTTAAACGGACGCAGCGCGGGCAGTGGCTCGGTGTGGTCTGGATTGGCGTGTTCATTGCTGCGGCACTGTGTCTGGCGCTGGGGCTGTTTATCAATGCCACCACCGGCGAGTTTCCGCAAAAGCAGCAGGAGTTGTTTGAAGGCATTGTGGCCGTCATTGCGGTGTGCATTCTGACCTACATGGTGTTCTGGATGCGTAAGGTGTCGCGTTCCATCAAAGTGCATCTGGAAGGCGCGATTGATAACGCGCTCAATTCCGGTCGCGGTCAGGGCTGGGCGCTGGTAGCGATGGTGTTTTTCGCGGTCGCGCGTGAAGGGCTGGAATCGGTATTTTTCCTGCTGGCGGCGTTCCAGCAGGATGTCGGCATTGAAGCACCCATCGGTGCGTTACTCGGTCTGGGCGCGGCCATCGTGCTGGGTTTCCTGATTTACTACGGCGGCGTGAAGCTGCATCTGGCGAAGTTCTTCAAGTGGACCAGCCTGTTTATTTTGTTCGTCGCGGCAGGTCTGGCGGCCGGCGCTATCCGCGCTTTCCACGAAGCCGGTTTGTGGAACAGCATGCAGGATATCGCGTTTGATTTCAGCGGCACGCTGTCCACGCATTCCCTGTTCGGTACCTTGCTGGAAGGGATGTTTGGTTATCAGGAAGCGCCGACCGTCAGTGAAGTCGCGGTGTATTTCCTGTACCTGATCCCGGCGCTGTTCCTGTTCTTTATGCCTCAGGGAAAATCAGCCGTCACGGCTCCGGCCGGACAAAAAACACAACGCTGATTTTTAACAATATTGTTGTTCATACATTCTCTATTCACACAGTTTGTCACGGAGTGGTACATGTCATATTCATCCCCGCTGTTTCGCCGTAAAGCTTTACAGGTCGCGCTGCTGTCACTGCCCGCTTTTGCGCTGAGCGCTAATGTGCTGGCGGCTGATGTCCGTCAGGTCAAAATTGCTGTTAACGACAAACAATGTGAACCGATGGCGCTGACCGTGCCGGCCGGTAAAACGCAGTTTGTTATCCATAACAACAGCCAGAAAAACCTGGAATGGGAAATTCTGAAAGGCGTGATGGTGGTGGAAGAGCGTGAAAACGTGGCGCCGGGCTTCACGCAGAAAATGACCGCCAATCTGGAGCCGGGCGAATACGACATGACCTGCGGCTTGCTGAGCAATCCGAAAGGCAAACTGACCGTCACGGCGGAAGGCGCGGCGACCTCCGCAAAACCTGACGCCATGGCGCTGGTTGGCCCGATTGCGGAATACAAAGTGTATGTGACGCAACAGGTTGCTGAACTGGTTTCCCACACCAAAGCGTTCACGGATGCGATTAAGAAGGGCGATCTGGCGAAAGCGCAGGCGCTGTACGCCTCTACCCGCGTTTATTACGAACGTATCGAACCGATCGCCGAGCTATTCTCAGACCTCGACGGCAGCATCGATGCCCGTGAAGATGACTTCGAAAAGAAAGCCGAAGACCCGAATTTCACCGGTTTCCACCGTCTGGAGAAAATCCTGTTCGCCGATAAAACCACTAAAGGCGCTGAGCCTTTTGCTGACAAGCTGTATACCGACACCGTTGATTTGCAAAAACGTATCACCGACCTGACTTTCCCGCCGAACAAAGTGGTCGGCGGTGCAGCAGGCCTTATCGAAGAAGTGGCATCGAGCAAAATCAGCGGTGAAGAAGACCGTTACAGCCGCACAGACCTGTGGGATTTCCGTGCAAATCTCGACGGCGCGCAGAAAATCGTGAACCTGCTGCGTCCGCTGCTGGAAAAAGCCGACAAGCCGCTGCTGGATAAAATCGACGCGAACTTTAAAACCGTGGATACCCTGCTGGACAAATACAAAACCAAAGACGGTTACGAAAACTACGAGAAACTCTCCGACGCTGACCGTAATGCGATGAAAGGGCCGATCACGACGCTGGCAGAAGATTTAGCCAAGCTGCGCGGTGTTTTAGGTTTAGATTGATACTCCTCCCCCTGCGAAGGGGGAGGCTGGGAGGGGGTTTAGCAGACCATACAATGGCTGATGCACACTTCAAC